>JAWWPL010000289.1:0-7229 GCA_033850605.1 Blastocatellia bacterium
GATCGACTTGTCGATGCCGACCTCACCGCCGACGATTTCAAAGTCTACCTGTTTTCCCAGGCGGCGCGCGGCGATGCGTCCACCGCGCGCCGCCGCTCGGCCCATCACTTCGGCGGCCGGCACCAGGCGCAGCCTGAGCAGCCGCTCTTCGAGTTCGACAAAGCGCCGGCGCAGTTGTCTGGTGGCAGTCTCAAAGGGCAACTTGTCGCCGGACGCGCTTAATGACAGCAGAGCATTGGTGGTAAAGCGAAACAGCTCGCTGGCTCCTGAGATCAAATCATTCAGTTGACTTAAATCGACGCGAACTGTCTCGGCGGCATCGGGTGACCCCTGGCCGGCCGGGACGTGATCAACGGGAACGTTCGTCCCGGACATGGAAAGGTCGATAGGGATCTCAATAATTTCGATTCGGCCGAGCGAATCCGCTTGTCGCAATATGTCACCGGGCACGAGTTCGGCCGCATAGAGCAACCTAAAGTTAATCTCATCCCCGGAAGGTGGTTCGCCCGGACCAGTGGAAATTATTTCGCCGCTCTGACCAAGAAGCTTCGTCAATTCGCGAAAGTTCTGATCGAAGGTTTCTATGGCAAAACCAGCAGACACAATGAAGAGCTTCGCTCCTTCGCGGACGGCCTCCTGTGTGTGTTGAAGATCGTATTCACTGAGCGAACGCGCAATCTCAACCGGCAAAGTCGCGCGCAGGCTGCGGTCTATTGCACCTCGGCCCTTACTGTGCGCCGCCAGGGCCTTGAGCCGTTTGATGACTGGAGGGGCAGAACTGGTGTGTTCGGTTGGATCCGATTCCAGAGCGCGCGCGACGGCGTCCGTGCCATCTTCGAACGCGTCGAGCACCGCGTCAGTGATTTCGATGCGACCTAGTCGTACGCCATCGAGCACGCCTTCAAACTCGTGCGCGATTTGGCTTACAGCCTTTAGTCCGAACGAACCGGCTGACCCTTTCAGCGTATGTACCCGCCGAAAAATGCGCGCGGCCAGTTCGCGACGCTCTCGACCCCGCGAACGCGCGCCCCGCAGCTGTTCGAGATCGCTATAAAGCTTATCGATTAGCTCATGCGCGTCAGCAATAAACTGGTTTTGCTCTTCGGCCATGGCGAAATCAGTTTATCGCAAGTTTGTCCGTGGTGTCTTAGTTAAAGTGCGCTCTAGCGCGGCTCTGCCGCCTGATGTGCGGAAAGGCTCTGCCTTTCCGATCAAGGTCTCCCATCAATGTGAGGAGGCTGCGCCTCGGACGGACATGGAGGCATCGCCACCACAAAATTATAAGAGCCCACCGTAAAGGCAGAGCCTTTCCGCACATCAGGCGGCAAAGCCGCAGTGTATCGGGCGTTCGCACCTCTGGGTCCAAAGCCGAGCAATCCCAGGGCACCAACCTACCGTTTTCTTTGCGAAGTTTGAAGATCGTTGGATCGGGTCTTATTGGCGCGTGTGTTGCGCCTCGGTTGGAACATTCATTCAAGAATCAATCGATTCGGTTGATTCACCGCCTTCGATCTTTTCGTCGATCACGGTTTCGGGTTCAGGTGATGCTTGATCGAGATCGCGTTTGATGGCGTCGAGGATGCCGTTAATAAACTGGGTGGCTTCGTAGGTCGAGAACCGACGAGCGATTTCGAGTGCCTCGTTTATGATGACGGTGTGCGGTGTGGATTCCTTCAGGAACTCATAAACTGCCAATCGCAGGACGTTGCGATCGACCAGCGCCATCCGTGTGATCCGCCAGTGTTCAGCCCGCGAGCGAATCCGCTCATCGACCTCTTCGAGATTTGCCAGGGTGCCGAGGGCGAGTCGGGTGGCGAACTCCTGGGCGCCGGGTTCAAGTTCGCCGTCGGCCAATTCAAACCAAAAGGTACGCGCGAGGTCATCCCCCGACGTTCCGGCAACATCAGCCGCAAAGAGCATTTGCAAGGCGCATTCGCGCGCCTTACGACGGGAACCCATAATTTCTTAAGGAACGCAGGCACCCTTGCCTGCGGTTCGCCGGCGCCATGCCGGCAATTACCCGCGAGCTAGCGCCCGCGGTTCTGTTCCAAAAGCCTTCCGATAAAGATTAACCAATTCGACTGCCGCCGTCGCGGCCTCGTAACCCTTGTTGCCCAACTTGATTCCAGCGCGATCGTTTGCCTGTTCTATATTCTCAGCGGTGATTATACCAAACAGTAACGGCACGCCGCTTTTCATTCCTGCTTCACCGATGCCCCGAGCTACTTCCGCCGCGATGTATTCAAAGTGCGGGGTCTCACCGCGAATGATCACACCCAGGCAAATCACGGCGTCGAACTTCGCGGACTGAGCGGCCTTTAGTGCGCAGAGCGGAATCTCAAACGAACCCGGCACGCGAAAAATTTCGACCGTGTCCTTATCGACCGAGAATTCTTCCAGCGCGTCGAGTGCCCCTTCGATCAGCCGTGAAACCAGCGACTCATTCCAACGACTGGCCACAATCGCGAAGCGAAAGCCCCGGGCGCTCGCCCCGCCCGCCCGCGGCGCCGATTTCACCAGCTGGTCATCGTTATCTGAAGCCGTCGACAAAGCCCTTGGAGTATAGGTGAAGTTTTAGAACACTGACAAGGTGAGCATTAGTTAGGCGTGGGTCAGTTTCAAGAAGATGGCCGTCCGACTCTTTTGCGGTTGGGCAGGAGAACGCGGAGCGATTTCATTAGCCCCGCGGCTTTAGCCCGGTGGTCAAGTTCCACCAGCATTTCTTGAACCGTTTTCAACGATTTTTCATGATCAGGAGAAACTCGAGAAACCGTTGGAAACGGTTCACAGAATGATTTCGTAGAACTTGACCACCGGGCTGAAGCCACGGTGCTAATAAGATCGCTCCGCGTTTCCGGTGGCGTTCCCAGTAAGACATCGATAAACAAACCGAACTGAAGCCACTATCAGGGACTGCCAGTGTATGATAAGCCCAGTTCGAATGTCTGATGATGAGGAGTAATTCAGAGCGTGCACAACTGCAAAAGATTCTTAATGTCTTTCCTGATCCTTTCCCTGGTTGCGGGTCTGGCTGGGGCCCAAACACGAAAGCCTACGATGGTCTTTGCCGTTTCAGCCGAGGCAGGCGAAGGATCAATGGATGCGGTAGTCGTTGTTGACGGCAAGCGACTGCGGGCGCCGTTCACCGACGATCAGAAGGATCGGCAAAAGAAGATCGCGGCGGAATACTTCGCTGCCGGCCGCACCTATCGTCTAATCTTCGGCGGCGGTGAAGCCGGATCGGTCAGGGTGAAAAAATGGAGCGAAGGCTGCAACAACGTTCACGCTGAAGTCTCGCTGACGTCTTCGGCCCGGCTGGGCGGCAACGTCAGAGCTCTGGCCACGAATTCTGATCTATTAGCGAAAAAACCGAGCGCGCGGCGGGCGCCAACTGACGCAGAGCGGTCCGCGGTGATGCTCTTGATGAAGGGAATCTATACCCAACACCGGACGCCAGGGAGTTTGATTCCTTCAATCAAAGTCACAAATCTGACGGCGACTGATCTCGACGGCGATGGAATTTACGAGATGATTGGCAGCTTCACGCTGGCGGGGGCGAATAAGTTCGAACGCGACCTTTTCTTAATCGCCAAGCCGTGGGGGCTCCGGGTCATGCGCGCGGAGTTCGCAAATTTCCAGGCTTATCAACCTCCCCCGGAGCAGTTTCTCCACAGCATTGATTTTGTCGATCAGCTTGATCTCGACGGCAACGGCACAGGCGAAGTCTTCGCGGTTCAAGGCGGATTCGATGCTTACGCTTATCTCATATTCAAGAAGGTCGGCGGCCGCTGGCGGCAGGTTTATGACATGATGGGCGATGCGTGTTAAGCGCGGTCGGGGCCGCAGCCCGACCGTAAGGGAGGGCGTAGGCTGTGCGCCGGCAAGACTCCGTTAACAACAACGCCCTCTCTGACGGTCGGGCTACTGCCCCTAGTGCTCATCGCATCGCTCTCCTGGATCGATCAGGCTTCGGCTGTCGCCAGACTCTCGCCCGACTGGCCCTTGCTCTTCTTCCTCAATATCAATGCTGAGACCAGCGTCACGATCAATCCGACCGGAGACGGCTCAATGAAAGTGAGGGCCGCGTTCTTGAAGGGATTCTGATACATCGTCAGAAAGTCCTTCATTTGTTGGATTGCGGCCTGACTCTGTTCCGGCGTGCCGCCTTTCTTTTGCGCCTGCGCCATTAACATCGCGTTAAACTTGTCAGCAAAGCCGGGCACGCCAAAATAGAGGATCTCCCAGCTGATTACATACAGGGCGGATGAGATGAGCACGATTAGGATGCCGACGGCAAACGCTCGGCCGAAGCTGATTGTGCCGCCGCCAAAATTCTCGCGATAGGACCGAATTCCGAAAAACACGAGCATGAACGACAACACCATGGTCGTGTACCCAATCACCATCCCCCGGTCGGGGCCGATTCGATCGATGAACGGCAGCGTGCCCCACATCATCGCGGTCATGATGGCGCCGGATATTAGCCCGAAAGTCAGAACTGTCTTTTTCATCGTTTGAGTCTCCTTAGCAATTTTCAAATTTCGGGCGTGAAGATAGCTGCCTCCCGCTCCGATTGTCGTCATACTTTCCGGTGATTTTGGCTTTTCAAACTGTGAATCATGCTTTCGGGTGACAGTTTTAATCGAAGGGAGCGCGGACATCCTGTCCGCCTGAGCGTGCAGCGCGAACAAGACTGTCGAAAGAATCCTCCTTGAGAGTCTGAGCGGGCTGCGCCCGCTGGCGGACAGGATGTCCGCGCTCCATTGGCAATGGTCTATGGTATGAGTCCCAGTTCTTTTCCAAGTTGGACTGCCTGCGTCCTGCGCTTGGCGCTGAGCTTGTCGAACAGGCGGCTGGAGTGGGTTTTAACCGTGTTCTCGCTGACAAAGAGTTTTTCCGCAATCTCGCGATTGCTCAACCCGCCGGCAATCAGTTCCAGTATTTCCAGCTCGCGTCGAGTGATGCCGAGTTCGCGCAACTTCACTTCGTCCTGGGTGAAAGAGTTTGGGGCCGGAAGCAGAACTTCCCTGACGACGACGGTTTCTTTGGTCCTGGTGAGTTTTAGTCCCAGCCAGATGCCCAGAACCGCGAACATCAGCGCGATCAGGCCGCCATAGATTTCGATTGAATGCTCGACGACGAGAAAGCGATACTCGATGAGCTTCAGCAGAACTATTAGTGCGCCGCCGCAGAGACCGTATATGAGGATGTGCTTCTTCATCCTGAAAAGATCTCGCGGCCACTATTGTGGGTCGAAGATTACCACTCGGCTTTGGCGATGTACTTGAGGACGTGCTTGATGGAAATGACGCTGTACGAGCCGTCCGCCTTCCGCACCGGAATATGCCGGTAGCGTCCCATTGACATCTTGTTCACGGCGGTGGCAACGGAATCGGTCTCGCTCAGGATCTCAGGATTCAAACTCATTAATTCACTTACCGCGGTCTGGTGGGAAGTGGCGGCCGCACCAGTCAGCTTATTGAGCAGATCACGTTCAGTAAAAATGCCGACAAGCTTTCCGTTTTCCATTACCAGCGCGCAACCCAGGCCGGCGACTTTCATTTTCCTGATGACTTCGAGGGCGGGAGTGTCATTGGAAACGCTGAGCAACTCCTGGTCGAGCTGACTGATGTCGTTTTCCATTACTGAACTGGCCGGGCCCTCCCGGCCGGACTGCGGCACCTCGAGGTTAAGGAGCGAAGTGACGCACTCTTCACAGCGGTCCGCGCCTTCGATATTGTCATGACCACAAGAGGGACAGATCATTGTCGATTTCCAATTTCCAATTGCCGATTCGACCGCGACGGCCGGTTTTCAAAATCGGCAATCGGCAATCAAAATTCGGCAATGTCTCTATTCCACCGTCCACATATCGCCGGTATAGATCAGTTTTTCCAGCGTGCCCGGGCCTGACTTGGCGATCGCCGTGTCGATCTGATCGGTCAGCATTTGATCGTAACTCGGCCGCTCGACTGCGCGAAAAACGCCGACCGGCTGCGGAAAATCAGGTTGTTCCATGCGCGCCAGCATGAAGGCCACGGACGGATCCTGAAGATTTATGTCGTGAACCAGGATGTCGGCTTCGGTGATGCCGCCTTCTCCGATGGCCACCACTTCAGGATGAGCCCCATTCATGCGAATACCCTGGTTTCGATCCTTACCAAAGATCATTGGCTTGCCATGTTCCAGATATAGCACCTTGTCCTGTCGCACGCTGCGTTCGGCAAAGTAATCGAAAGCATGATCGTTGAAGATGTTACAGTTTTGATAAACCTCGAGGAATGATACGCCTTTGTGTCTGGCCGCGGCTTCGACCATCTGGCCAAGGTGTTTCACGTCGATGTCGATCGAGCGGGCCACGAAGGTAGCTTCGCTGGCAATGGCCAGGGAGAGGGGATTAATTGGATAATCGATCACTCCCATCGGCGTCGACTTTGTGCGCTGGCCGAAAACGCTGGTCGGACTGTACTGGCCTTTAGTCAATCCATAGATCCGGTTATTGAACAGAATGTAGTTGATGTCCAGGTTACGCCGCAGCACGTGCATGAAATGATTTCCGCCGATGGAGAGCGCATCGCCATCGCCAGTGATCACCCAAACGCTTAAGTCCGGGTTCGCGGATTTGATTCCCGTTGCAATTGCCGGCGCCCGTCCATGAATGCTGTGAAACCCATAAGTATTCATGTAATAGGGAAAGCGGGAAGAGCAGCCAATGCCGGAGACGAAAACCATCTTCTCGCGGGCGATGCCGAGCTCCGGCATTACCTTCTGCACGTTGTTTAAGATGGCATAGTCGCCACAGCCCGGACACCAGCGCACTTCCTGATTCGAGACGAAATCTTTTTTCGTCAACTGTCCCGGCGGTGGAGCTGCGCCGAAAACTGCCGCGCCGCCTTCGCTCTCTGCCGAGACGCTGGCGTCAACGTGTGCCAGACTGCCGTTGTCGCTTGAACCGTTACCTTGGGTGCTCATTTATGCTCCTTGCTATCCTGTACGCGACCGCACTGAAAGAGTTCGAACGCTACGTCGTTTGATCCCTCCGATGGACGATCTGTACTACCAATCTTGTATTGCAAACTAGTTGAAATAAAATACCTGCCCGCATGATCGAAAAAATCATCATTTGGCTTGAACTCGTGTTTGTCCCAGTACGCTACGCCGGGCAGCAGCGTGAGATAGTTACCGCGACAATGAGCGCAGCCGCTAATTTGTTGGCCGCCGCCGCGGCC
>JAWWPL010000308.1:0-8299 GCA_033850605.1 Blastocatellia bacterium
TCTCGCATTTCAAGATAAGTGAATAAGTAGTACGACAAGCCTTCATTCATCGGCAGGACGCGTGAGGTGATACCGGCATCGGGCGCTGCGTGCTCAATCTCGATAGCGCGTGCTTTGGTGGCAATCGCGATATTTCTTTCGGATTGCGGCATCGTGTCGGTGACGCCGCTCAAAACCTCCGCGGTGACGTCCTTCAATTCCTGGGTGATCTGGGCGGTGTAACCCGGGGCGGGCATTTCTTCGCTGCGGGTTTTCGCCAGGAAGCCGTTGGTGGCGTAATCCTTAGCCTTATCGGAAGCGGACACCAGTGCGTCAAAAGCGACGTGATGGTTAGTGAGCAGCAGCCCTTCAGGCGAGAGGAACTCGCCGGTGCCGCCATCGACGATCACGACGGCGTCTTTGATGCTGGGACCTTTTGGATTGTAGATATCTGTCACCGGAATCTTTAGCCCACGTTGTTGTAACTTCCGCAGAGGAAGCTGGTCGATTTTGTCGGGCATGAACATGCCCTCGTCACCCAGGACCGAAACCGGAACGAAACTGCTAATGAGCAGCAGAGAAAGCCAGAGCGCGATCCCGCGCGAGTACTTCAAAGTCATCGAGTGCGTCCTTTATGAACTAATTTTGAAGAAGTGGAGGGATATTATCAGAGGCCTTCCGAAAAGCGGTAATGAAAAGAGATTGGTTTGGCCGGTGCTGTGGGGGAGCGACTTTAGTTGGGTCCTACATCGATGAGAAGGGCCCAACTAAGGTCGGGGTGCTAATCATGACTACTTTTCGGCTCCCGGAAGATAAGGCCGGGGATCGACGGGTTGATTGTTAATCCGTACTTCGTAATGCAGATGAGGACCGGTTGAACGACCGGTTGATCCAACCAGCCCAATTTTTTGTCCGCGGGTTACACCCTGGCCGACGCTGACATCGATTTCCGAGAGGTGGCCATAACGAGTTGATAATCCGGCGCCATGATCGACATAAACAACATTGCCATAGCCTCTCTGCCATCCCGCAATGATTACTCTCCCACTGGCCGCAGCCTGCACCGGCGTACCCTTAGCGGCATCGATGTCCTGGCCTTCGTGGTATTCAAAACCGCGGCCGCCAAACGGATTCCGACGGCCACCCACGCCGCTCTCGAGCTTGCCGACTACGGGCCATATTGACGGAATCATGCCGTGTTGTCGCAGGAAAGCTTCATACATTCGCATTTCGCGTTCGAGTTTGGCGGTCTTTGTTTCCAACGCTACCAGGGCCGCGGCGCTGTCCACCGGACGAGCCGGGCCGCCCTGGCCGTGCAGTGTTTGATCATCGGATTGCGCACCGGGTACTTCGGCGGCCAGCTTGCGTGAAGTGTCTTCGACTGCTTCTACGCGATGATTCAGGTTTTGCAGTTCCTGGCGCTGTTTATCGTTTTCGGCACGCAGGCGTGCATTCTCATGCTCGATACGCAAATGATTTGCTTGCTGGGTCAGTCCATAGAATCCGTAGGCCAGGCCGCACATCACGGTGAATAGCGCCAGGGCTGAGACTTTCAGCCAACGTTTATGGAAACATATGCGGCGGATACGAGCTCTCGAACGGGAAGTGCGGGCAATAACAAAAGCATAAAAACGGTCGTCTCGGGTCATCAATTCTGCTCCTGTCGATCAGTCCATGCCGTAAATCAGGCCGCATGGCGACCGCGAAAGTAACAGTTGCCGACGACGGCGACTGATAGAACCACAATTACGAGGTCTTAAAAAAGAACCTGCCGGAAGATATCAAGAACCCTGCTTGAAGATTAGCAGCGGAGGGCTTAGATGAATCGCCGGGTACTTCCTAGGATTCAACGCAAGGCCATCCTGGATGCTGCTAGAGCGCGCACCCTATCATATGAAGGAAGAGAAGGCAAACGCGGTAAAGGCGTTCACAAAGGCCGGCTGAAATAGAAATATTGAGGCCGCTGACCAAAGTCTGGCCAGGGACGGTGAGGATAAATCAGGTTCCTGCGGCTTCGCGTTTGTGTCGTGAGCGTTCGCGAACTATTGCCAGCACGATCATTAACATCATCACGACAAACGCCACCACGATCGCGATTTTGATCAGGGCCAGGAGAAAGCCGACAAGAACTATTAATTGTTTGAGCAGAGCCACTACTAAAAGAATGAGCCCAAGTACCGCGCCGCCGCGACCGAATGCTGCGAGGATTGCTGCCATGATTCAATACCTCTAAGAATGATCCTATCAGACCTATATCACTGCTTAAATCTTGCTGAACTCAGTTGGCGCGGGCTTACGTGGGTTCGAAAATCACTCGTATCGAGTCCTTCTCCCGAACGCCCGGGCCAGCTCGCTACTACTGAAGGCGGTGGACTGTTCGTATCGAACCCCCGCATTTCTTCACGGCGCCGACGTCGCTTCAAATAATCAAACAACATATACGCGCCCAGAATCACCAGAGCCACCGGCAAAGTGCGGCGCACCGGAAACTGCAAACCGAGCAGAGTGTGCGCCAGGAAAATCAAACCCAGGGTGACCAGCGTTACTCCCCACGCGACGGGATTGCCATACAGTTGACGGCTAATTGCATCTTCTTCAGCGTCAGGCGCCATGCCGGCTCGCATGAGTTGCGCCGTACGGCAAGCGTCGACGGCTGCGAACAACCAGGTACCGATAACTCCAAGCACAAAGAAGGTCACGCCATCAGTGACGACTGCCATCTGGAAAAAGCTGGCGAAAATCGCAAAGTGGACAATAGCTTTGGATGTCTGGCCGTTGTACGCGGCGCCCAGTCCGGGGACAAAAAAGGAAAGGAACGTCGCGATAAACGGAGAAGTCTTACGACGTATGACCTGCGAGTCGCTGGTCCGCGTCCGCTGATAACTTAGCAACTCCACGCCGGCTACGATGCAGTCCTGGCAAAATGCAAATCCGCGTATTCGATGATCGCAAGCGGGGCACAGGGGCCGCGCGCATTGGTTGCATTGCACCGCGGCTGGATTTTTTGTGTGATACGCGCAATTCATTAGGATTCTCTTGGACTGCGGGATTCAGCTAGTCGCCAGCTCGTATTTGAGCGAATCAACGACAAACTAAAGTCCGCCGGACACTGCCTCAACGGTTCTTTGGCTCCGAGGGTTCGGCCTTAGGCTTACTTTGCGGGGCGCCACTCTGCGTGCCTTGCGAAGAGCTATTTTGATTCGAAGTATTCTGATTCTTGTTCGCATCATTTTCCTTTCCCTCGCCTTCATTGCCACCCATCCAATCATTAACACTACCAGCCAATTGCTTCATGCCGTTCGGCAGCGCGGAACTTCTGGAGGCGTTGCCGGCGGTACGCTCAGCTAACTGCAAGCTGGCTTGATAGATTCCGCCGACTGAGCCATCGGTTGAAACAGTGTTCGTCAGGACAAAGACCGAGACCAGCAGCATGGTTGCGACCGAAGCGAGTTGCGGCGATACGATCGGATCGAGAGCGCCGCGCAGCCACTCAATCAACCGGGATCCCATTGGCGCGCGCACTTCCTGAGGCAGGACGTTGCCAATTGTGCTCTGTAATATGCGCGCTTCGAGGCCCGTCGGCACACTCAATTCATCCTGTTTGTAGGTGTAGCAAGCACCGATTGCTCGAACGACAGCGCCGGGTAACTCGCTGCAACTGACGCATAGGGCGGCGTGTCTTTCCCAACGATGGTAGAGCGGCGCCATCAAAAAGCCGTCGAGATAGTCGGTCAGATGATTTTCAAAATCCGCGCAGGCAATCGCCGTTTCCGGCATGGTCTGAAACAGAATACGTGCTTCCAAACCAGTTCCCGCAAGCGGAGCTTCTGACGCGGAACAAGCGAGCAGAGTGTTCTTCACTTCGCCCAGAAGATCGTGGCAGACCGGACAGCGCATCGCGTGCTCGGCAAATTCACGATTTGCCTGCATCTCGAGAGCTCCGTCGAGATAATCGGTCAGCTGGTCTTCGAATTCAGGGCAAAGCATTGTGATTTACTCTCTCTATTCAACTGGAACAAAAACCATCACGGCGATTAAGCCTCCACTACTCGCATACGACGCAGAATCTTCGCAAGTTCAATGCGTCCGCGATTGATTCGAGACTTGACGGTTCCCTCAGGAATTTTCAAAAGGTCAACAATCTCGTGATAGCTCAATTCTTCGATGTCGCGCAGAATAACGCAGGTGCGCAGATCCGGCGAAAGCTTGTCGATGCCGGCCTGTACAGCCACACCCAACTCACGGCGCTCCATCTCACGCTGGACCGTCCCGCCCGCGGCTCGCAAATGGTACTGATGGTCCTCGAGATCGTCTGCGGCTTCGTCCTGGGGCGCTCTCTGCCGTTTGCGGTAGTCGTCAATTATCAGATTTCGGGCCAGCCGCATGAGCCAGTTCTGCAAATCACCCTGCTTTGGATTGTATTGTTCGAGGGATCGATAGACGCGGATGAAAACCTCTTGCGTCAGGTCCTCCGCGGTGTCGGCGCGTGAAGTAAATCGGTAGGCAAGATTGTAAATGCGACGCGTATATGTTTGAACAATCTCTTCCCACGCCGCACCGTCACCCGCGCGGCATCTTCTGACTAATTCACCGCCTTCATTCGTAGCCAAGCTATTGGCGGCTCCCACGCGTTGCATCTCCGGTTTCGTTGTTCTTCCGAACGCAATTTCAGGGCTGATTGCCCGACAGGATCGTCTTACGACCTGCGATCAAACAAAGTTCCGTTATCGCTGACAGCTGATCTCTATGGCATCTTCGTCTGAAGGTTGGGATCGTTGCACCCAACTTTAAACTGCTGTAGGCTTTGTGGGCCACACCATATCTTGTGGTCGCGTCCGGATTTTAGTCAAGCCTTGCCCAGCGACCCGAACTCTTGCTGACTGCGGAGATGTGTGGCGCTTGGGGAAGTCCGATTGCCAATCAGATTATTGGGACATTCATAACGTTTTGGGAAAGTATCGCAAGTATCTTGAGTTCTTAGGCCTGCTGTTGCTGGCAGTTCTAATCATCTGGTTGTTTGGCCGCAAGCTTGACTGGGCACAGGTCAAGATCGCGGTGCAGACGTCAGACTGGCGGCTAATCCTCCTCGCCGGAATCGTTATCCTGATCGCTTATGTATGGCGCGCACTAAGATGGCGTGTTTTCCTCGCACCTCTGGTAACGACCAGTTTCAATGAGATCTGGATCGCAACCACGGTCGGATTCGCGGCGATATTTGCGATTGGCCGTTTCGGCGAGGTTGTACGACCGTTAGTGCTGCCTATGCGTGATAAGCGCGTAAAGCCCGCGGCCTCTTTCGTGACCATCATGATTGAGCGGCTTTATGACTTTATTTCGGTTGCTCTGATCTTCGCCTTCAACCTCCTGTGGTTCTCGCCGCCGGGAAGTTCGGGCTCTGAACTTACCCGCATCCGCATAGCGGGCGCGGCGATGGTTATCCTGCTCGCCGTGGCGGTCGTCCTTTTGCTCTGGTTCCGGAGGCGCTCGGCGAGCGCAATCGACTGGCTGGATCTGAAAATTGAGGGACGCTCTCCGCTAAGTGGCAGGTTGAAACGCGCGCTGCTAAGTGTCCTCGAACAACTGGCAACAGCATTGGGTGTGCTTGGCCAGGTGCGCGAGCTGGCGCTCACGATCGGCCTGTCGCTGATGCTTTGGTTTTCAGTCGCATTTGCGAACCTGCTGATTTTTCGGGCTTTTGGACTGCGGTTCGGGATGTCTGAGGCGCTGTTTGTGTTGGGCTGGTCGATGGTGGCTTCGGCGGTCCCCACGCCCGGCGGCGGAGCCGGCGCATTTCATGCGGCTACCGGAGCCGCACTGGTACTACTCGGGGTTGGCATCGATCGGGCTGCTGCCGTCGCCATCGTTTTGGGTTTGGTCGACTTTGCTCCGGCGGCGCTTTTTGGCTTCTTTTATTTCCTGCGCGGGGACGTCAGCATTAGTCGACTGCGCGCAATGATGACCGTAAGCAGCGTTGAGCATGCGGTTGAGGATGAAAAGGTGACGCTGGCCGCGAGTGCGAAACCGCTCGGAGCCGCCGTCAATGAATAAACCAAGGGCAAAACGAGAAAGAGGATCAGCTTATGAAATGCCCCTTTTGTGGTTTTCTCGAAGACAAGGTCGTTGACTCGCGTGAATCGCGCGAGGGCGATGCCATACGGCGGCGACGTGAATGCTTAAAGTGCGAGCGACGCTTTACCTCTTACGAGCGCATCGACCAAATCCCTTATATGGTCATCAAGAAAGACGGCCGTCGCGAAACCTTTGATCGAAACAAAGTGATGGCGGGAATCCTCCGTGCATGCGAGAAACGACCGGTGCCGCCGTCCAAGCTCGACAGCATGGTTAACGCCGTTGAGAAATATGTGCAGGAATCTCCAGAGCGCGAGCGGCCCACAAATAAAATTGGTGAATTGATAATGAGACGTCTGAAGGAACTCGATAAAGTGGCTTATGTGCGTTTTGCGTCGGTCTATCTCGAGTTCGAGGACGTGTCGGAGTTCATGAATGAACTCAAGACCCTGGTGCGGGCGCGCCAGGAACGCGTGATGAAAAGGGCCGGTGGTTAGTTAGGTGATTGGGAACCTTTCGAGACTGGCTGATGCGCATTTGAATCCACTGGCCCTGTTCGGCCTGTTCGCGGTGACGGCGATGCTTGTCTGTTACGCATTTGAAAACCGCAGCCGTTGGTACATTCTTGGGTTTGCCGTAGCTTGTCTGCTGGGCTCGGTTTATGGATTTCTTCAAGGAGCGTGGCCTTTCGGACTTGTTGAATTTGTCTGGGCGCTGGTAGCACTACGCCGCTGGCGGGTGAGCAGTGGGGTTGGCTAGAGAGAATCACATGGTCAAGAATGTAGGACCGGCGGGGCTGGAACGAATAGAGCTGAAACAGCTGATGGAACGTGTAGGACGGCTCTTTTCGGTTTTGCAGGAAGCGGCGCAGGAGCAGTTGCCGGCGATCGTCGGTGCTTGGGTGCCTCCGGTCGACGTTTGTGAAACAGCCGATGCGATCTGCATTCGAATTGAGCTCCCGGGCATCACTGCCAGCCAGATCAAAATCGGGTTAAGCAGCACCAAGGTGCGCATTTATGGAGAAAAGAAGAAACGCAATCCGCGGAACCGGATCGTTTCTCACCTCTGCTCCGAACGCAGTTATGGCCATTTCAATCGGGTAGTGCCGGTTCGTTGGACCATCAGCGTCAAGGATGCTACCGCGGAGTTGACTAACGGGATGCTCTTTATCGATCTGCCCAAGATAAAGGACCGCCGGGGGTCCGAGTTCAGGGTGCCGATTAGGGAAACGGAATCAAAATAGCCGAGAGAGAATTCAAAGGCACGGTATGGAAGACATTATCAACGACGAAGTCTCCGCGGTGCTGGAGCCGGCCGAGGCGGAACAACAGCTCCAGATTCCCGAGGAATTGCCCTTGTTGCCGTTGCGCGACATTGTGATCTATCCCTTCATGATCGTCCCCCTGTTTGTCTCACGCGAGAAATCGATCCGCGCGGTTGACGAAGCATTGGGCCAGCACCGAATGATCCTCCTTACCTGTCAGAAGGATCTTGATAAAGAAGAGCCTCAGCAAGAGGACCTGTACAACGTTGGGACCGTAGCGGTGATTATGAGAATGCTAAAGCTGCCCGATGGGCGGATTCGCATTCTGGTTCAGGGCGTCTCGCGTGCCAAGGTCGAATCAATCAACTCAACCGGTGAATATTTGCAAGCGCGGCTGCAGGTGATGCCCGAGGTTCTGGCGCCCGAGCGTTCGCTGGAAGTGGAAGCGCTGATGCGCAACATTCGCGCATCTATGGAAAAGGCGGCGGCCCTTGGCAAGAACGTTTCGCCCGAAGTTATGGCGATCATTGCAAATCTGGACGACGCGGGCCGGCTGGCGGACCTTTCTGCTTCAAACCTGGAATTGAAAGTGGAAGACGCCCAGTCTGTGCTCGAAATTGCCGACACGACCGCGCGGCTGCGTCGAGTCAACGAGCTACTCAATAAAGAAATCGAAGTCCTCACTGTTCAGCAGGAAATCAACACCCAGGCTCGCGCCGACATCGATCGGTCTCAAAGGGAGTTTTATCTTCGTCAACAGATGAAAGCGATCCAGGGTGAACTGGGAGAAGGGAACGAACTCGCGGAAGAAATCCAGCAGTTCCGGGACAAGATAGAAGCCGCCAAGATGCCCAAGCCCGCCGAAGAGGAAGCGCTGCGACAGCTGAAAAAGCTCGAACGAATGCATCCCGACGCGGCTGAGACTGCGACTCTGCGAAACTGGATGGAGATCATTACCGATCTGCCCTGGTCAAAATCTTCCAAAGA
>JAWWPL010000310.1:0-3707 GCA_033850605.1 Blastocatellia bacterium
TTCAGCGAACCGGTCAATTACTTGGTCGCGAAGATTTGGACGTGGCAGAAGCCGTTCTCGGCGTGATGAAGGAAGACGGCATCGATGTTCTGCTCAACACCGAAGCTGTCTCTGTTCAGCAGAACGGAAAGCAGGTCAATTTAAATGTGCGCACGAACCAGGAAGCACAAACTCTAAGTGGAACACATCTGCTGGTCGCGGTGGGTCGCAGACCAAATACTGAAGATCTAAATCTGCCGGCGGCGGGAATCGAAACCGACCAGCAGGGCAACGTCAAAGTTAACCACCGGCTGGAAACCAACGTTCCCGGCGTCTATGCGCTGGGAGACGTTAAAGGTGGGCCCCAGTTTACGCACATTTCCTACGATGACTTTCGCATCATTCGCGCAAACCTGCTGGAAGGCGGAAACGCGACAACCGTGGGACGATTGGTGCCCTACACGGTATTCATCGATCCGCAATTCGGCCGCATCGGCATCAGCGAAGCAGAAGCGAAAGGCTTGAAGGTGCGCGTGGCCAAATTGCCGATGGCCCGTTCCGCCCGCGCCATCGAGATGAGCGAAACGCGTGGCTTCATGAAAGCGATTGTTGAGGTCGGCACAAATCAGATCCTGGGCGCGGCGGTACTGGGCGTGGAAGGCGGCGAGTTAATGTCGATGTTCGAAATCGCCATGTTGGGCAAGCTGCCTTACACAGTTTTGAAGGATGCAATCTTCGCGCATCCGACGCTGGCTGAGTCTTTGAATAATTTGTTTATGGCGTTGGACAAGTGATGACGTTCTTTGATGGACGATGGCTGTAAGGTGAGCCCGATTCATCCGGCTTTCCCGAAGGGTTGTTAGACCAGCCGTTTTACGGCTGGGGTCTGGGTCCACTAGAATTCCTTCAGCGCGCTTATGCTGATTGGGCTTAAGCCAATGACACAAATAGGTAAGGCCGTTGAAACGGCCTAATACTAATTGCACGATAGCGCCCCAGCGGTAAAACGGCTGGGCTAGTAGACAACAAGAAGCCGCATGAGTGCGACCCATTTTACCATGACTCTAACAAGACAGAATGCCACTACACGTGTCGAGGCGCTTTCGATTTCAACTCTCTATCAAGAGGTCCGCGCCCGCACGCTGGAAATTGTCGCCCCCCTCGAGATCGAAGACTACGTCGTTCAAACCGCCGAGTTCATGAGCCCGCCGCGTTGGCATATCGGTCACACTTCCTGGTTTTTTGAAACCGTGCTGCAAAAATATCAGCCGGCGTACAAAACTTATTCAGAAGATTTTCTCTTCTTCTTCAACTCTTATTACGAAGGATTTGGTCAAAGGATCGAGCGGCCCAAGCGTGGGACGCGCTCGCGGCCGACGGTCGCCCAGACCGTCGCGTATCGCGCACACATCGATGAGCATATGGCGCGATTTATCGAACAGGTATCGAATCACGCTGAAGCAGAAAACATTTTGCAGATATTAAGACTCGGGCTCGAGCACGAGATGCAGCATCAGGAACTGCTGGTTTACGACATCAAACATTTGTTGTGCGATCAATTCGACGCGCCCATGTCGGCGGCGCCGCGCGCGATTGAAACTGTCAGCGGTATGGCAGAAGTTGATGGTGGGTTGTTTGAACTTGGATATGGCGATGCACCTTTTGGAGAACGGGGCAGTAGCTCGACCGTGAGGGAGGGCTCCATTAGTAAAAGCGGCGATAATTCGCCGCACTCCAAAAACTACGATTTTGCTTTTGATAACGAGAAGCCGCGGCACAAGGTCTTTCTGCAGGACTTCCTGATCGATCGGGCGCCGGTCAGTAACGGAGACTATCTGGAATTCATGAAGGACGGCGGCTATCAGAATTTTCGCTGGTGGCATTCAGCCGGCTGGGAGAGAGTCAACGCTGAGCAGTGGCAAGCGCCGCTTTACTGGGAGCAGAAAGATGACCAGTGGATGATTCGCGACTTCGCAGGTTTGCATCAGGTCAAAGACAAACTCACCGAACCGGTTTCGCACGTCAGCTTTCTTGAGGCCTCGGCTTATGCAAAGTGGGCGGGCAAGCGTCTGCCCACAGAGGCTGAGTGGGAAAAAGCCGCGAGTTTCTCGCCCGCTCTTAATGCCACAAGAGAGTTCCCGTGGGGCGATGCTCGTCCCGATGACAACCTCGGAAACCTTTTCGAGAATGGCTTGTGGGGGGTCGCGCCGATTGGCGCATTTCCCGAGGGTCAGAGTCCTTACGGTTGTCAGCAAATGATTGGCGATGTCTGGGAATGGACAACTTCGGACTACACGCCTTATCCGGGATTTAAGTCTGAGTTCGATGAATACAACGACAAATGGTTCGTTGGTCAGAAAGTCCTGCGCGGCGGCTCATTCGCAACACCGCGCTTGCACATCAGGACCACCTATCGAAACTTTTTTCATCCGGAAGAGCGTTGGATGGTTTCGGGGTTTCGATGTGCGAAGGATCGATGATAGATGTGGCACAGGCTTCAGCCTGTGATTTGGATCATCGAGTCACCGACTAAAGTCTGTGCCACTTTCACAAGCTGACGAGCAGCTCTTGCGCCTCCTCATCCCAACGCCACGGCGATTCACTTCCCAGGAGATGCACGCCTCCTAACCAATGGTCGATTCCATTGCTCCGCACAAAGTCTTCTTCACCAATCAAAACTGCCTTGCCATAGTCAGTAATTTCAAACGAAGAGAGCAACATTTGCGCCGGGTCCGCCGCCGCTCGCCGGCCGGCAACCGTTAGAGTCAGCGCGGGCGTGGCGGCGTCGGCTAGTCGCTTCAATTCCAGATAGAATTGCGCATCGCCAAAACCGTATTCTGGTTCGCGCCTGGCGAAGGCTGGAAACAAAGATTTGAAGTTGCAGAAACCTTTGGCTACCAGATCGAGGCCGGCTCTTTCGACTTTGCCGAGCCCGTTCCCGATCCAGGGAAACCGTTGGAGATGTTTGCTGAGCGCGTGCCGCAGAAACGGCAAAGCGGACGTATCCGAGTTCAGCATAGCGATCAGCCCGTTGGCTTGCGACGAAGAGTATGCTCGCCATGCTTTAGATCCCAGATCCAACTGGGGCTGAGTTAGCTCCTGACGCTGAGGAAAAAGCGTCGCCAATTGCTCCTCGCTTAGCTCACCAAAGCCTCGAAATCCCTCAACGCCGGGAAACTCGTTGATGCAGATCAGACTTAACCTAGGTCGGCCCAGTTCATGCCGCGCGAACCAGTCAAGCAGATAAATCAGCTGCACCTGACCAAACAAATCAGGTTCGAACCAGAGCACGACTTCTTCGTGATCAGAGAATCTTGCCAGCTTTTCCTCCTGGGCCCGCAACTCCTGGACGGTTTTCTCAAGGTTCGCGCCATAAGCATCGGCCAAATGCTGTGCGCGCACCTGGCGAAACTCAGCCGGAGAAAGGTCGCCCGGCGCGGGGCCACAGACGAGGGCCTCAAGCCAGGCGAAATGCTCGCCCGGAATATCCGATTTCTTAGCGGTTCCGGCCGCTGAATCTCCGTTGTGAATATGAAGCATTTGATTTGGTGGCCTGCGGCTATTCATTCTAACACCGGATCGAATACAATCAGCCCGCGTTAGGAGCGCCGGCATCTTACCGGCGGTGCGGAGGCTTCCCAGCCTGCGTTCATGACAACCATGATCGACCTGCTCGTCAATTACAACGAATTCTGGACGCGACTGAGCGAAGACATCCGCGCAGCTCG
>JAWWPL010000335.1:0-17125 GCA_033850605.1 Blastocatellia bacterium
GTTCTCTCGCGGGTAGACCACAAACTCAACCGGCACCTTCATCTCTTTTAGGGCCATGTAAAATTCCTGGGCTTGCGCGATGGGCACGCGCGTGTCTACCTGTCCGTGCATGATCATCGTCGGGGTCCTAACGTTCCTGATGTATTTCATTGGCGAGCGGTCCCAATAAAGATCCGTTGCATCCCAGGGAGCTTTGTCCGAATAGAACCAGCGCAGGTATCTCTGAATGTCGTTCTGTGAATACATCGAATAGATGTTGGACAGGCCTGCACCCGGCGACACCGCTTTGAAGCGATCCGTCTGCGTCAGGATCCAGAACGTCATGTAACCGCCATAGGACCAACCGAACGCGCCGAGGCGATCAGGATCAGCTAAGCCGTTAGCGATCATCGCGTCTACCCCAGTCATGCAGTCTTCGTAATCGCCCTTGCCCCAGGTGTTCTTGTTTGCCTGGGCAAACGCCAATCCCTTCCCGGTAGATCCGCGAAAGTTTGGTTGCAGCACGGCAAAGCCGTTCGCCGCGAGCACCTGGGCAGTGCCGTAGAAATTATTAAGCGAAGCTCCAGTGGGACCCCCGTGGGGATTCAGCAGCAGCGGAACTCTCTTCCCGGCTGCAAAGCCCACCGGCTTAGTCAAGAGTCCTTCGATCTCAGTCCCGTCTTTGCTTTTCCATTTGACGACTTCGGTATTGGCGAGAGCGTAATCCTGAAGCCATGCGTTGTGAGTGGTGATGTTTTGATTAACCCCGCCGCGTAACGTGTAAAGCTCGGCCGGCTTTTGGGCTGATGAGGTGGTGCCCACAATTGTTTTTCCGTCACGACTGATCTCGCTGATTCCGCTAAAGCCGCCAAGAGTTGTGACCTGGGCAACCGCGCCGCTGGCCACGTCGCACCGATAAACTTCGATCGCTTCCAGCACGTTGGTGCTGAAGTAAATTGCCTTGCCGTCGTGCGAC
Source organism: Blastocatellia bacterium (assembly GCA_033850605.1). Lineage (GTDB taxonomy): Bacteria > Acidobacteriota > Blastocatellia > Pyrinomonadales > Pyrinomonadaceae > UBA11740. The sequence goes on from JAWWPL010000335.1 coordinate 956, forward strand.
CAGACCGGTGTGCCAACGCTCAAATCAAACTTCGTAGTTAGTTGTTTGGGCGCGCCTCCGCTGGCCGCGATCAGGTAAAGATAACTGGTTGAGACACCCGCTCCCTTATCAGGACCGCCGGTATAGGCAATCCATTTTCCATCCGTCGACCAGCGGGCCGTATCGCTCGCGCCCGGATCTGCAATCAGCCTTTTCTTTTCCCCTCCGCTGACTGTCATGATCCAAACATCACTGAAACTGCCGTCGTCCGCTTTCGGTGTCGGCTTGGTGGTGTAGGTAATCCGCGTTCCGTCCGGCGACCATTGCGCATCGCTTACGGTAAAGTCTCCCTCGGTCAGGCGCTTTTCTGCTTTCGTCTCAATGGTCCACGTCCACAGATGGGTCATCTTGAGGTCGTGATCGATCACAATGGTGTCGTCTTTGACCTTCTTACGATCTTCTTCGTCTTTAGCGGGCTGGTCCGTGGCGCTGATGAGCAATTGCTTCCCGTCGGGAGAAAAGTGAAATCCGCTGGCGCCGCCTTTATGCGCGGTTACGGCCCAGGCTTCGCCGCCATCAGAGCGCATCATCCAGACTTGTCGCTCGCCATCCTTCTCACGATCGCTCAGAAAAGCCAGCAGCGAACCATCCGGTGACCATTCCGGCGCCGTGGCGCTCTTGTCGCCGCGCGTGTACTGCCGGGGTCGTCCACCGGAAGTCGGGGCCACCCAAACCTGCGTTACATTCTTCCATTCCTTGTCCTTCTCCATTTTTGTTTCGGTTGCGGTATAAGCGACCTGAGTTCCATCCGGAGAAATCCTGGGGTTACTGACGCCGATGACTTTCATCAGGTCGAGGGCCGTCAAGAGCTTCTTGCCGCTTTTGGCGCGCGGTTCCGGCGCGGCATTCTTTGGCTGTTTATCTTCCGGCGCCGGCTGGGCCCAGGAGAAACTTGCGGACGCCATCAAGCAAAGAAGTATGGCCGGCAGGACTGATAATCGTTTGGGATTCATCGAGCGATCCTCCAGAAAAAGAAGTTTCGGTTTGAGTGCAGACCTGAGAGGCGCAAATTATGTCCGACAAACTTCAGTTTGTCGATTGGTAGTAAAGACTTTGCTTATCAAAAGTCATCGGAGTTTGAAGTCAGTGGCACCTGCAGGGGCGGATGGACAAAAACTCAATAAGTGGTTTGTTTCCTTGTCCCACCCGCTGACGCAGGTGGTACTGACCTCACTACGCCAAATGGCCATAGTCCAGACAGCCAGTGCGGCAACGGCTTGCAATATGATCGAACCCTGGCGCAGCTTGTCGCGCGTGAAATTCACGATGCCCAGCACCAGAATTACCAGCGGTGTGATTACCATTACAGCAAAAAAGAAGAACACCGATATTTGACCAAGGATGTCGCTTAACTGGCGGGACAATATTCGGTTCTCCGCTAACCGCCGATGAAGCTCATCGACCGAGAAGGCGCCACGAAGGTTGGATCGTTAATGTAGTGACGCGGTTCCTTCTTTAACACCACGTCTTTGATGAAGTCGATGATTTCCGCCCTCGAGGCTCCGTCGCGAACGACGTCACGCAGAGAGTGCTCGACCGTAGAGAACAGGCAGGTACGAATCTGGCCATCTGCCGTTAATCTAATCCGCGAACATGCGCCGCAGAAAGCTTCCGTCACGGGGGCGATGATGCCGATTTCGCCCGGCGCTCCGTCGGCAAACCGAAACCGTGAAGCCGTTTCTGAACCGCGAGTAACGTTAACAGGTTCCAGTAGGAATCGCTCTTCAATGCGCTGGCGAATCTCGCGCCCGGAAACCACGTCGTCGCGCGACCATTCGTGACCGGAATCAAGCGGCATGAACTCAATGAAGCGCATCTTCACGTCGTGCTCGCGGGCGAACGCCGCAAATTCCACTACTTCATCTTCATTATGGCCGCGCACGATCACGGCATTGATCTTGATCGGTTGCAGTCCGGCCTTCTTTGCGGCTTCCAGGCCCTGCAGAACTCGATCCAGCACATCAACACCCGTCATCTGCTTAAAGACATTGCGCTTCAAACTATCGAGACTGATCGTGATGCGATCCAGGCCCGCATCTTTCAAACCCTGTGCGCGATCGGGAAGAAAGTAACCATTAGTGGTCAAGGCCAGATCTCTTAGTCCGACAAACTTCAGTTTGTCGCCGGCTGAGGCAAGGCCCTTCTGACCAGCGTCATCGACAAACTGAAGTTTGTCAGACATTTCTGCGACCGGCCTTTTGAGTTTCGCCAACTTGGTGATGATCGTTTCGATGTCCTGACGCATCATCGGCTCGCCGCCCGTCAGGCGAATCTTTTCGATCCCCAACTCGACAAAAATCTCGCAGACGTATTCGATCTCCTCGTAAGAGAGCATTTGCTCTTTCGGCGCAATCGGCGGCTCGCCGTGCGGCAGGCAGTAGAAGCAGCGAAAATTACAGCGATCGGTGAGCGACACACGCAAGTCGCGGATCGGCCGATTGTAAGAGTCTTTCAACACGCCTGCGGCCGGGGCTTTCTCTATTTCCGAGATAGCGTTCATTACGGTTTCATAATACGACGCGCGAGCGTGAGCTTCAAACCATTGGCAAGTGAGTTGGTGTCTTAATTTTCTCTGCCCCCCTCCGAGTGCTCGGAGCCTCGGCGTTGAATGTATTTGAAGTACTGTTCACCGCCGAGACGCAGAGATCGCCGGCCGTAGTCTCGAGAGTGTTTTGACCTGAGGCGAGATCTCTCATGGTCTCACTGCACCGGTCATTTTGATTACCCCTGCCGTTCCAAGTGATTCATGTCATCCGATTTGCCCGATCTGAAATAGCCGCCTGATCTTGCCTCCTCTTCTCTTTTTCTAAGGTTTTCGCCCTTTTCAGGTGATTTTACGTCCCCGGCACGGTTCTCGCTAAAAGGGTCTGCGCTCGACATGTGCCGAGCTCGTTCTTTTAAGGTACTCAACCAACGGTCCCCCCAAAGCTCTCTGGTCCCATTTGAAAGGGAAGCTTGGACTGACTCCAGATAACAAGGATAAGTAAATGAAATTAATCAAACGTTCCCGGCTCCTGACATTGCTGACCTCCTTAGCTCTTTTGGTCACCCTCAGCGGCGGCATAATGGTGGCCGACCACGCCAGCGCTCAATCGCCGAGCTCCGGAAAAAATAAAGGTTCCGCTGATGTTCAGTCGAAAGCTCACAGCGTAACTAATACGGAAACCATCAAAGTCATTGTTCAACTCCGCGCGCCAATGAGCGGCTCGTTGAACTCTCTGCTGAACAGCAACGGTGTTCACATCAGGAAGACATTCCAGAATCTTGGGGCGCACCTGGTGGAAATGCCGGCAAGTATTTTTGACGCCGTGGCCGGCTTTGACGAGGTAGCTTATGTCTCTTTAGACAGGCCCACTCAATCCATGGGTCACCTTTCGGCCACCACGGGCGCCGATGCGGTTCGCTCGACAAGCGGTATCAACGTCACGGGTCTCGACGGTACCGGTATGGGAATCGCCGTGCTCGATTCAGGAATTTATACGAGCCATGTGGACTTTCTAGATAAGAGCAATAACGTGCGCGTTGTCTATAGCCAGGACTTCACCGGCGAAAACCGGACTGATGATCCTTACGGGCATGGCACGCACGTGGCCGCGATTGCGGGCGGCAGTGGCCGTGTTTCGAACTCCGCTTATCTGGGAATCGCGCCCAACGCAAATCTGATTAACTTGCGAGTTCTGAACTCGCAGGGCGCCGGTACAATCTCGGGCACGCTCGCGGCGCTGGACTGGATTATGGCCAACAAGACGACGTACAACATTCGCGTCGTCAACATGAGCCTGGGCACGCCGGCTATAGATTCGTACAGAAATGATCCGATATGTCGCGCCGTGCGCCGCCTGGTTAATTCAGGCGTCGTGGTTGTTGTCGCCGCCGGCAACAATGGAAAGAACAGTGCTGGACAGAAAGTTTACGGAATGATTCATTCCCCCGGCATTGAACCATCAGCGATTACCGTCGGGGCGGCGAACACCTATGGCACCGATGCACGCAACGACGACGGCGTCGCTACCTACAGTTCACGGGGTCCCACACGAAGCTCGTGGGTCGATGCCGCAGGCATTAGGCATTACGATGGCTTAATGAAGCCGGATCTGGTTGCTCCGGGGAATAAGATCTTGGAAGCACAGGCCCCAGATAATCTTTTGGTAAGACAAAGTCCCCAACTGGACGCCAACATCAGCCCCGTTGTAAATCGCGAACAGATGATGCTCAACGGCACCTCAATGGCGGCGCCCGTCGTCGCCGGCGCAGCAGCACTGCTGTTACAAGCGAATCCTACGCTGACACCTAACATGGTGAAAGCACTTCTGATGTACACGGCACAGCCCCTGGCCGGCTTTAACACGCTCGAGCAGGGTGCTGGCGAGCTCAACATTGAAGGCGCCGTGCGTTTGGCTCGATTGGTGCGCACTAACTTTGGCAACACCAAGCCCATCGGAGCGCCTTTCTTGAACACAATTCTGCTGCCTGTTCCGCGGACGACCATTGCAGGACAGACCTTCACCTGGTCGCAAGGCATTCTACTCGGTCGTCATTGGGCGAAAGGCACGAGCCTGATTACCAAGTACCAGCCTGTCTATGCGCTGGGTACGATCGTCAGCGATGGAGCCATTATCAGTGACGGTACGATTGTCAGCGATGGCACGATTGTCAGCGATGGCGTCATTGTTACTGACGGCACGATTGTGAGCGATGGCATCCTTATCAGCGATGGCACAATTGTCAGTGACGGCGTCATTGCCAGTGACGGCACCATCGTTAGCGACAAGATCATCATCTGCACCGGGATTACAATGAGCGATGGCGTGCTCTTCCTTAGACTGGGCACGATTGTCAGCGATGGCATCCTTATCAGCGATGGCACGATTGTCAGTGACGGCGTAATCGCCAGTGATGGCACCATCGTCAGCGACGGCACCATCGTCAGCGATGCTTTTATTCAGGCACAATCCGCGGCGATTAATGGGGATCTTACGATCGTCTCAACGGCGGTCATAGACTCTGGCGTTGATTGTCTTAACTACTAAGCTTGAGTTCAGATTTGTAGAACCAAAACATCTGCAAGAAAGGACTCACTAAAATGATGCTGAAAGTCTCCCGAAACAATCCTGCGGTGCCGGCGGCTCCTACCGGCACCCAGCAGGTTCAGCCGCTCAACAATGAGCACAAAGCAGAAGTGCTGAGTTTTTTGGCTGCTCGTCCGCAGCACACGTTCATCAAGACGAGCTGGATAAACGATAACGGCCTGGTTAGCTCCTTCAATCGCGGCGCCTTCTATGGGTGCCGCGATGCGAAGGGCCAGCTCGAAGGAGTTGCCCTGATTGGCCACATCACACTCTTCGAGGCTCGGACTGATTCCGCGGTATCGGCCTTCGCCCAGCTGACACAAAGCTGTCCCTCGGCGCGCGCCGTCTTAGGTGAAGAGAACAAGATCAGCCAATTCATGACTCACTACGAGAAAGGAGGCATGTCGCCGCGGCTGTTTTGCCGGGAATTATTACTGGAGAAACGCAGCGCGGAGAACTTGGATAAGGTGCAGTCCCTGCGAATAGCCAGATCTGAGGAGCTTGAGCTGGTAGTCACGGTTCACGCGCAAACGGCATTCGAAGAAAGCGGGGTAAACCCGTTGGACGTTGATCCTTCCGGCTTCCGCGAGCGTTGCGCGCGCCGGGTTGATCGAGGAAGGGTTTGGGTGGCGATTGAAGATGGACGAGTGAAGTTCAAAGCCGACATCGTCAGCGATACGTCAGATGTGGTTTATGTCGAGGGCGTTTATGTCAGCCCAACGCATCGCGGAAATGGCTTTGGTGCACAGTGCATGACGCAACTGACGAATCATTTGCTGGAGCGCACCCGCGCAGTTTGCCTGCTGGTTAACCAAACGAACTCCGGGGCCCAGGCTTCTTACCGAAAAGCCGGGTACAAGTTTCGCGAATACTACGACACCCTTTACCTCCAGCCCCAATCGCCCGCGGCAGATCAGGAAATGGCTGCATGAACAGACAACGCTTCTTTAAGCCGTTTTTGTTCTTCATGGTTGCCGCCGGTGGCGGCGCAATACTCTTTTCCCTGCACCACCTCGCTATTCAACAACTTGACTGGCGCTTTCTGCTTTTGATCGTCGCCATGGGGATCGTGGCTTCTCGGCTTAGCATCCCGATTCCAAGTGTTAAAGGTGAAGTCACAGTAGGGGATACGCTCATCTTCCTTACGATGATGCTTTATGACGGCGAGGCCGCTGTGCTGATGGCGGCCATCGATGGCTTGAGTTCCTCACTATTCGTCAGCAAGAAGCTAAGGGTATCTGTATTCAATACCAGCCAGATGGCATTCTCAACTCTGGTGACCGTCTGGGCGCTACGATCATTATTTGGCCCCATCTTAAACATCAGCCGTGGTCCCTACACGACACACGCGATCGGTGCTGTCTGTGTTATGGCGCTTCTCCAATACGTAATCAACTCAGGCATGGTTGCGGCCTATACCGGGTTGAAGACCAATCAGCCAATTTTTGCCACTTGGCGCAATTCTTATCTCTGGACCTCAATGAGTTATTTTGCCGGGGCTTCGATTGCGAGCGTTGCCGTCCGGCTTATGACGGGCTCTTCCGTTTACGCGCTGATGATTATTGCGCCAATCATTGCCATCATCTACTTTACCTACAGGACGTATCTCAAGAATGTCCAGGCTTCCACGGAGAAAGCCGATCAGGCCAAACGGCACGTTGAGGAGCTGTCAAGATACATCGAAGAGCAGGAGCGGATTCGCGAACAGTATGGCCAGATCGAAAAGATGTCGGCCCTGGGCGAACTAGCCTCGGGTGTGGCCCATGACTTCAACAACACGTTGGCGGGAATTCTCGGTCGCGCTGAGTTAATGCTCCGGGATAAAAACGATCCAAAGACAATACGCGGCCTGGAAATCATCGTTCAAACGGCCAGAGATGGCGGCAAGACGGTTAAACGAATTCAAGACTTTGCGCGCCAGCGCCGCGACCATGATTTCGAGCCAATCGCGGTCGACCAACTCCTCATGGACGTAAACGACGTTACCCGGCCGCGCTGGAAGGATCGCTCCCAGGCGAACAACGTCCACATCAATCTCAATTTGCAGATTAACTCTGATGCTTCAATCATGGGGGACCCATCTGAGTTGCGTGAAGTGCTGGTCAACATGGTCTTCAACGCCGTCGACGCCATGCCCAAAGGGGGGAAACTTACTTTGTCGGCAGAAGAGATCGATGGTTCGATGGAAATCGCTATTAGCGATACAGGATGCGGAATGAGCTCTGAAGTGCGATCGCGCATCTTTGATCCATTTTTTACCACGAAGGGAAAAGCTGGAATGGGACTCGGTCTTGCTGTTTGTTACGGTATCATTCAACGACATCAGGGAACTATCGAAATCGAGTCGACTGTTGGAGAAGGCTCTATCTTCCGAATCAAGTTGCCGATCGCGGAAGTCAAAGCCTCAATTGAAACCGCGGCGGAATGTGCGGTTCCGTTGACACTGGTGCGCAGTCCAAAGTCGCCGAGCATTCTGGTTGTTGATGATGAAGAATGCGTGCTCGATGTGCTGCGCGAGATTCTGGAGAGCGAAGGCTATGAAGTGACTGCCGCGAAGAGCGGAGATGAAGCGCTCAGATTTTTCGAAATGAAAAGTTTTGAAGCGGTTTTCACTGACGTAGGAATGCCGGGAATGAGTGGTTGGGAGCTGGCGCGCGCAATCCGTGAACGTGATCAGGAGATACCCGTGGCTGTTATTACCGGCTGGGGAGAATCGGTGAGTTCAAAAGAGCAGGAAACCGCGAAGGTGGATTGGGTAGTCACAAAACCTTTCTCGATCGATCGTATCTCTGAAATCGCGAGCGAAATCGCCCATCGTAATGGGACAGAAGTCTCAGCTCTTCCCCTTGCAGCTACCGGCACATATCTATAGTGCGGACACTGATTCGGCATATCGACGTCATCCGCTCCAGTTAGTCACGGAGCGCGGACATCCTGTCCGCCTGAGCGCTCAGCGCGAACTCTTTTCCAACCTAAAGTATTAGCGTGCTGCGCACGCTGGCGGACAGGATGTCCGCGCTCCATCCCGTCCTAAGGTTTCGGCGTCATTCCCGGCTTGGCAATCACCAGTGGATCAGTCTCCATCTCTCGTCGATAGAACACCCGCGGACGTTGCACGCTGCGCTTATCCGGATCGCCGATCTGCTGGTCGCCTTCGGCGAACGCAATGTTCAGCCCCAGGCCGCGCGCTTGCTTCATTTTTTCTTCCTGCATCTGCGGCACACGTTCAGTGGCAAAGTCGAGCCATTCGCGCGCGCTCAGGATTCCGTCCTGCGGTTCGTTGTCCGCCACCGCGGTCTTCAAACCTTCCTCAACCAAAGCGTAAGTGAGCAGGCCATGGCCCAACTGGGCCGCTTCGAGCGCCGCCTGATAACTTTGCGCCGCCGTCAGAATATACATGCCTTTTTCATAAGCAAGTTGCGCCAACCCTTTCGAGTTCATCGGACCGCGGCGTTTCTCTTCGGCCTCGAGAGCCTGCCCTGAGTTACAGGCGTCGATAACCAGCAGCAGCGATCCGGCTGCCAAACCCTCGACCGTGTCCTGCAACTCTAAATCTGAGATGCTGTGCGAGAGAATTGTTTTCAGCCCATCTTCATTCAATGCACCGCGCTCGCCTGTATAACCAATATCATGGGGAATTAGATAGAAGCGCTGCCCCTGGGCCGTGCCATGACCGGCATAATAAATAATCACGGCGTCTTCGGGCTCGGCGCGTTTCAAACGATCGAGCGGTCCTGCTTTTAAGGTAGGCGGCTCTGTCGCCGCCGAAGCGCCGGCCAATCGTCTTAAGGCCGAAAGAACGTTTGCCTTGGTGGCGTTCTCGTTCAGCAAAGGGATGACTTCAACGTGATCGAAGCGAGCGACCTGCGCCTGCTGTCGGCGCAGCTCTTCAGCAAAGCTCTGTGCGTCGGCGACTGCATACTTTAAATTGTATTGAGTGTTCGCATATTCATTTATTCCCACCGCAATGACCCAGGCGGTGCCCGCCCGCTTCAAACTTACGGCGCCGGTCAGGCTTAGGTTCGCGTCCTTGCTTTTGACGTTGTCTCGATTGAACGCATAAGCGGTCAGCCGATTAGCTCCGGCAACCAGAGTGACTTCCTCTTCGAGGGTGACCGCGGGCTGACCTTTCAAGGCGTCGCCGTGCCAGACCTTCACCAGCGATCCGTTACGGAACAAACGCACGTCACGCGCGCCGCTGCCTTGCGAATGATCTCTGTCAGCCGCAGCATCGGTGATATCAATTTTCACTTTGACGGTTCGCGACGAGATTTCATTTGCGACTGCTGATTCACCAGCGACCGATAGCTTCACGATCGGCTGACGGCGATCCTTTTTCGAGACATCCTGCGCCACGTGCGGACGCTTGCCCGCGAAGATGTCGGCCAACAGACCCGGATAATAGAACTCGTTGAAGAACCATTCGATCGGAGCGACGTTGAAAGTGTCCTGGTTATAACGCCAAAGAATCTGGTTCCAAGAGGCGGGCGTGCCGTCGAATAAACCTTCGGGAGTGACCACCATCCATTCGCCACCATCGTCGAGAGAAATCAAAGTCAGCAGATGTTCGCCTGTATTTGTGTCCCAAAGAAAGGTGCTGCCTTCGTCGCTGGCCGATGCCAGCAAGCGGCCATCGGGACTGAAGTCCATCGATTCGATGTTCGCCGTATGGCCTGTCAACGTACGCAGCTCGCGTTTTGTAGCCACGTCCCAAATCTTGATCGTGTTGTCGGTGCCGCTCGATGCCAATAATTTGCCGTCGCGACTAAAGACAACGTCGGTAACTCCTTTGCCGTGTCCTTTGATGGCGCCGACTTGCTGCCCCGTGGCTGTGTCCCAAAGCAGGACCTGGCCGACATTCTCGATTTTGATGTCCTTGAGGAGATCCTGTGGATCGTTGGTTTTCTTGCCTTTGGAATTTTTCTGGTTCGCCGGATTCATCAAAGTCCCCATGTCAAAGTTGGATTTTGATTCAACCCCACCAGTGGCCAGCACCCGGCCGTCGGGACTAAAAGCAATCGACGTTACCGTTTTTCCCATCGTGCCGGCGGTCATTGTCCCCAACACATTCGTGATCATCGCATTCATGTCAGCGATGTTCGGCATAGTCGGCATGGTCGGCATCGACCCGCGCTTCCCCGGGTTCGGCAGCGATCCGAGATTTGGCATCGACGGTATGTTGGCCATCGGATTCGTTGCTGCGGGTGGAGCAAAATTGCGCACGCGACTACCTGATGCGACATCCCACATCACGACCTCGCCCTGGCCGGCAACCGTGATCAAAGATTTACCATCGGCCGAGAAGCCAACTTTGCTCGGAGACGAACCAGGACTGATGGTCTGTAACTCCCGTCCAGAGACCACGTCCCAAATCTTAACCTGGCTAGATGGGACACCGCCGTTTGCTTGCGAACCCGGCGATGTTTGCGCCTCCATATATCTGGCCGCCAGCAGACGTCCGTCAGGACTGAAGTTCACCAGTTCAACTCCACCTCCTGCGGCCGACCGAGTCAGCGTCTGTACCGGTCGACCGGTTGTCGTTTCCAGGATCGTGATTGCATTATTGTTGGGAGCAAACATCGCGATCCGCTTTCCGTCAGGGCTCGGCATGCCGAACAACTTGTCGGAAGGCGACTTGATAAGTCGTAAGCCGCGACCAGTACGCAAATCCCAACGGGTGCGGCCGCCAGCCGCTAACTGGTTCCCGTCGTCGCTGAACGCCACGGCATAGGCCATGTTGCTACGGCCTTTCAGCGTCAGCAATTGTTTCCCGGTCTCAATCTCCCAAAGGAGCGTGGGCGTGCCGAATCCTCCGGAAGCGATCTTCTTTCCGTCAGCACTGAAACCGACGTAGGTCCCTCCGTTCTCCACGAAGAGTCCGTTGTTAGGCACATTGAGAGTGGGGAGTTCGCGCCCAGTAGAAACGTCCCAAAGTTTGATCGTATAACCTTCGGCGAGAGCGACCAGCCGGCCGTTACGACTGAACTTAATCGGACTATAATCTTTGGCCGTTGATCCCAGATCCCGTTCGCTCTGCTTTGTGGTCAAGTCCCAGAGCTTCAATTTCTTCTCGACAATTCCCGCGGCCACCAGTCGACCATCGTTGGTATAAGAAAGCTCAAGGCTGTCGATCTGGTCGTGAGACAAGTCAATTGAGCGAGTTGCGTTGCCCGAGCTAAGGTCCAAAATTTTGATTTTTGTTCCCCCGGTCTCGACACGCGCGAGTAGGTGACCATCGGGACTAAGCGCCATTCCGCCTTCACCGCCAGTGAACCCCGAAGGGTTAAGGGATGCGGTATCGATCGTTTTTGTCGCTTGCCAGCTCACGGTGTCCCAGACTCTGATCGCGTCGCTAATTGTCACCAGCATTCGGCTGTCCCCGCTAAAAGCGATGAAGGAAACACCGAATGCCGACATGAATGAGGTCCGGGTCCCTCCGGAGAGTGTTTGTACCTCACGTCCGGTCAGCACCTCCCAAACTTTTACTGAGTTGTTGGCGCCGCCCGCCGCCAAAAAGCGGCCATCAGGGCTGAAGGCGACAACCGGGGCCAGGCCCATTGAACTTTGGCCGCCGGTGGAAAGATCGCGTAACTCTCTACCCGTGGCTGTTTCCCACAGTTTGATCGTGCTGCTACGAAACGTCGCGGTGGCGAGCAGACGATCGTCCGGACTGAACACCAGACGCGTCGCCCCAAAGAAATTGTTGTACCCGGTCTGGAGCACCAATTCCGGCTTGGCTTCTTTCGATTTTGCCTGATCAGCTTGTGTTTGGTTGGGCGAAGCCGTCTCGATCCCCAGACCGCGTTTGTCTGTGGGAGTAGGATTCGAAGTCTGGCTCATCGCGGCGATCGAGCCGACTAAAATTAGCATGAGTGCGGCCGCTAGCCGCGCAATCACAATTGGCTCGGGCCGACGTTTCAATATTTCTTTCATGGTATTTCCCGACAGGCGAAAGCCTAACAGGCCGCCGAAAAACTGTCGAGCATCGGCAGGGACCAATAAAACGATCCACGAAATCACACGAACGGTAGGCAAACCAAATGCAGCCTGGTTTTTCTCTGCGCAAGAGCTCTTTCGCTCTTAAAGCGGATAGAGGCATCCGCCTTCCGTTAAAGGAAGTGAAGGGTTCAAGCCAGGCGATTTGCGAGACCCGCATGGGCCATGAAGATCGAAGCACGGAGACATCGTTCTGTCCCGGGCAGTCGGATAGTCCGCTTCAGGGTAAAGTCGAACAGCAAAGGATTGTAGTCGTAGATCTCGTTCAACCAGATACGTTCGTCACTGGTAATATAGCCTTGCTTCCGCAGGCTGCCGGTCCTAATCAGCACATTGATCGCAGGTAGCGGGTAATCGCTGCCATTGACCAAACGCTCATGCAGATCTTCTCGTTGCAGGATTGTCGTCAGCGGCTTTCCGGACCGATTGTATTGGGTCATCGCGGAGATGTCGGCAAACAAAAGGCCTTCGTAACGCTTCTCACCCATTAGTCTCAGGAACAATTCAAAGTTTGGCACACGCTTCCGCTCGCGATCATCGATGTCTTCGTTGTCGCCGAGTCCCGCACAATGCGCCACGATCACTCTCACGCCATGATCGAGCGCGCGCCGGAGCAGGAGTGGATTCCCGAGCCGCTGATCTTCTTCAGTTTCGACCGCTTTCTCTTCGCCACCATGGCTCAACAGGACCAGATCAAGCGCCTTCATCTTTTGATAGAACGGATCGCAAAGCTCGTCCGCCGGGTCTATGCCCATGGCATTGGGCAACCACTTGACCATTCGCGCTCCCCGTTTGGCGCCGCGCTCCAGTTCGGCAATCGCGTCGGATCGGTAAGGATGAACGGAGATTACCGGTGCGAAACAGTCGGGATGCTGGCCGGCTAGTTTGAAGACGTAATCATTGGGCACGTGGAACTCCGTCTTTTCCAGGTTGGCTGTTCCGTCACGACGGTAGTTTTTGTCGAACGCGAGCAGGTGGTGTTTGCCATGACCTTCGATGTTGGTAACCAGGTGCACCAGCCGCTTCACTATTTGCGCATCGGCATCACGGACATCGCTGACCATTACGGCGCTCATATAGACCTTAAACTTGAGATGATGAAGCGGATGACGCCACGCACGCATCTTGGGATTGACGAAGGCGCCCGAGTCTGGTCCGACTCCCGCAACGTGTGTGTGATAGTCAACCAAACGCGCCGGATCGATATCATCGAATGCCCGCTTGATGAGATCGCCGGCCTTTCTGCCAAGGCGATCCTTCAAGCTTTCGGGCTGTTGGGTGAACGCACCGGCGATATGATGAAGCAGGCACATTAAAATGGGCGGAAACGTTGTTACCAGGTCAGTGATTCGACAGCGCTCGGCAGTCGCGAGTCGTTGACTCTGCGCCAAACTCCTTCGTTAAGTGACTTTGCCAGCGTCATGCCTGACTCAGTACGCAAATAAACCACATCATGGTCTTCATCGTTCTGCGGAAGGTAGAGAATTGCTTTCTTCCCTTCGAGTGATTTTGCCAGACCATCGAAATCTGAATTCAGCGTAGTCTTGCCGGCGACCACAATCTCACGTTCGTTCAGAACAAAATTAATCGGATAGGCAAGATAGTTCACCAGGGATACTAATTCGGCCGGATGAATGTCTTCGGGAAAAATCAACACAGAAGCATTCTCGAGATGCTTCTCAATTTCGATTCGAAACGCGGCGAACACAGTTAAATCTTCTTCGACAAAGTCATCAAGTATTTGGCGGAGTTCCGCTTCGCTCCAGCCCTGGATCAGGATCGTCTTGTCGTTATTCGGATCCGGGGTGAAAGGTGACGGATCAGTCTGCTGAACTTCTGCCTTCACAGGTTTGGCCGTAAGCACCATGGCCGATGCGAACACAATCACCGCAAATGGAATAAGAAAGACTGACCCTTCCCCGGGAATGTATTGCCACAGAGGCATGGTGGCCGCTAAGATCGTGAGGAAGATCAGCACTCCCAGCAAACGTCTCCAGCCCGAACCCAGCAACAACTCGTGACAGTTCTCACACTGGACTGGGGAAAAAGAGTCGAGGAGGATTAATTCGCGCCAACCCAGGGTCTCTTCATTACAGTGAGGACAATTCTTGTGCATCGACGTGGACGTACGTTCTCGGGTCGCGCGCCTTCAGGATTTTTTCAGGATAAGGGCGCGCCAGGCTTACGCGCTTATCCCTTCTTTCTTGACCACCTGTCCTGCACCGCTCACCTTCTTGTTTACTTTGGGATTGCCGCTGTAGGTCACGCGGCCCGCTCCAGAGACGGTAACGTCGAGCTCATCGATGGCGTAGACGTCCACGCCCGCGGCGCCAGTGACGCTAACATCGGCATCGTTGGCGCGCAAATCGTGCGCGTCGATTTTGCCTGCGCCGGTCGAACTGATCTTCACAGACTTGCTTTGCCCGGAAGCGACGACCGTCGCGGCGCCAGTCGAACGAATCTCGAAGTTGTCATTTTTCAAGCCTGAGATGTTGAACTTTCCGGCGCCGGTGCTCTTGACGCTGGCGAGATCGGGCACATTGATCCGCACCTTGATGCCCCCGCTCGACGAGTAGCCTTTGGTGGTGGTGACGCGCAGCACTCCATCGCGAACTTCTGTTTGCACCAGCGGCAAGATATTGTCATCAGCTTCGATTTCAAAGCTGGGAGTCTTTTGACAGGTTACTTCCACTTCAAAAGCTCCGCTCGTGTCGATTGAACTGAAGGCCGGCAAATCTCTCTGCTCAGTTTTGCGAACGCCGGAGCCTCGCACTCCATGGATACAGGCAGAGAGGAACAGAGCCAGCATCAAAGCGAGAGGCGCGGAGATTGTGATTCTTTTCATTGGTTTCCTTTCTTTCCAGGATGAAGGATTCTGAAGCGCCGGCAAAGAGCACTATGTGAATTCAAGTTTTAGTGCGCAGAAGGTTTTAAAAAACTCGGCACCTTCTGACTTGCGCTGCTTTACCGCAAAGCGGTTGTGCCTCAAAGCCCAGGGTTGCGCTTTGGCAACCCTGGGGTTACAGAATTAATTAACCAATTCAACCGCAACGCGGTTGCGACCAACTGGCGCAACCCGTTCCGGATTGAGAAGAAAGGTCCACTCGCTTCCCAGGGTTGCAGCAACCCTGGGCTTTGGGACGTAACCGCTTCGCGGTATCACTGCCGCTCGTATTGTCTTTGTGAGTTGCACTTCAAACTTGAATCCTAATTATTCAAAGCCAGAAGCCTACGTTCACTGATACTTTACGCTGCCGCCTACTCAAATTGTTTCTTGAATTGTTCGAACTGCAAACGCAGACTTTCAACTTCGCCGGCGAGCGCTTCGACGCGGTGTTCAAGACTAACGACTTTCTCGGCATCGGCGGATTTGCGCGACTGTCTGCTGACTGGGTGCTCGCCATTGAGTTCTTCGATGTGTACTTCACCTGCCATCAGGTGCGCGAACCGCGCTTCTTTCTGACCTGCCAGGCGAGGCAGCTTGACCGCCAAAGGCTCGTCCTTGGTGGCCAGCGAATGAAGCGCCTGCTCGATTTCCTCCAGCCCTGAAGACTCGTACAAACGGTATGCGCGCCCGCGAATTTCACCGACGGTTTGCGCACCACTAAGCATGAGCACGCAAATGACGGACAGCTCCAACGGGCTCAGGTGCAGGTTGTCAGCGACGTGCTTGTATTTAGGAACACGGCTGGTGCTGCCATAGAAAACATAAGCCAGATTCTTTTCGCGCAGGCTGTCGAGGGCCTGCTCGACTTCGCCTTCGTTAAGCGCAGAGACTGGATTGCGATTGTTCTTCTGGTTGCACGCCAGTGTCAGCGCGTTGAGCGTCAGCGGATAGTACTCCGGCGTCGTGATCTGTTTTTCGATCAAAGAGCCGAGGACGCGGACTTCGTTTGGGGTTAGTAAGGGCACGACCGCATTATACTGTCACTTCACTTGATGCGCATCATTGGCGCGGCCCGATCTGAAATCGTCCTAACTTGCCCTAACGGAATTACTGTCACGCAGCATGGTCGCGGATGAGTTGAATACTGGGTAGTGCCCTAGTTTGATTTCGTGTTGTCTT
>JAWWPL010000387.1:0-7068 GCA_033850605.1 Blastocatellia bacterium
AAATAGAAGCTGCCTGAAGGCCGGTCCTCCAAACTAGCGCATCGCAACTCGCCCGGCTGAGCCATCGTCCAAAGTCCACTTGAGTCATGTTTGTGCTAACTTCAGTGCTGTCATGTCTCAAGTAAAGATCTCAACGCGCGGCGCCAGGCGAATTCGTCAGGGCCACCTGTGGGTGTATCGCAGCGACGTGCGGGACGCGGGCGAAGCAGCGGGCGGCGCAATAGTGCGGGCGGTGGATGACGCAGGCAACTTTGTTGGGCAGGCGTTCTTCAGCGATCGCTCAGAGATCGCGCTCCGGTTTCTCACTACGCGCGAACAAATGATCGACCGTGAGTGGTGGCGGGCGCAGATTCGTCGATGTGTTGAAAGCCGCGCGGCAATTACCCGGGAAACAAATGCCTATCGTCTGGTTTATTCGGAAGGTGATTTGCTCTCCTCCCTCATTGTTGATGTGTACGACCAAATAGTAGTGCTCCAGACGCTTTCGCAGGGAAGTGAAAAACTGAAAAACCTGCTGGCGCAAGTTGTGACAGAAGAGATCAACGCCCGCGCCGTGATTGAACGTAATGATGCCAGGGTGAGAGAGTTCGAAGGACTCGAGTTGCGATCCGGCCTACTCTCCGGCGAGGCAGTGAACGATGTCGAGATCACTCAACACAGCGTTCGCTTGGTGGCGTCTCCACTCGGCGGGCAAAAGACCGGTGCGTTTCTGGATCAGCGAGAGAATTATCTGGCCGCTCGGGCAGTTGCTCATGGACGGGCGCTGGATTGCTTTACCTTCAACGGTGGTTTTGCGTTACACATTGCACCTGAGTGCGAAAGCGTCCTGGCGATTGATATCTCAGCCGATGCCATAGCAGCCGCCCAGCGCAATGCCGATCTGAACGGCACGGACAATATCGAATTTCGCACAGCCAATGTGTTCGATGCGCTCCGGGAGATGGAGGCGGGTGGCGAACGTTTCGATACGATTATTTTGGATCCTCCGGCGTTCGCCAAGAGCCGGGCTACCGTGAAATCAGCGGCGCGCGGTTACAAAGAAATCAACCTGCGCGCACTCAAGCTCTTGAATCCGGGAGGCGTACTGGTCACCTGCTCGTGCTCTTATCACATAAGCGAAGATCTTTTTCTCGAACTGATTGCGGATGCTGCTTTAGACGCGCGTCGTCGAGTGCAGATTGTTGAGAAGCGCGGCCAATCACGCGACCATCCGGTATTACTGGGCGTGCCCGAGACACATTACTTGAAGTGCGTGATTGCCAGAGTGGTGGAATAGAAGCGCGCAAGGTCGGTTTGGAAAAACAACGACTCTCTCTGCTGCAAGAACAGAGAGAGTCGTCTAAGCAGAGCAAAAGGCCGCTCTGGTTTCTTCCAGTCAGATCCGATGCTAGAACTGCATTCCAGGATCAGTTTCTATTACGACCTTCGTGGTGAAGTCTTTACCATTGACCGACAGCTTCATGAAATAGGTTCCCGGATCGATAGGTGGACCGATGTTAAAGAAGCCGCCGAAACCGCCGCCGCCTCCTCCTCCGCCGCCGAATCCGGGCAGGTTGCCGCGAGCTGGCACGTCTCCGCGCAGGTTCCACTGCACGCGGTTTATTCCGATCTCTTTTGTCCCCACGATGGTGCGAATCACTTTGCCGGTGTAGTCAGCGATCGTGATTTTTACGTCTGTGGTTGGTACTGCTTTTAAGTAGTAGCTGATCGCGGTCCCTGGTACTGGGTTGTTGCCGCGATAGATCTTGGCGCCGCCGGTGTAACGGCCCAGACGAACGTCGTTAAGCCATTGCGTTCCCGGCCGCACATCAAAAAGAAACACATCCTTGTCCAGCACCTTGCCCGAGGTGAGTTGTTGCAGCGCACTGATGTCATCCAGGATGTAAATGCCGCGACCATGGGTGCCGACGATTAAATCGTTGTCCCGAGGATGAACCAGAATGTCATCCACACGCACGGTGGGCAGTCCCGACATTAACGGCTTCCATTCCCTTCCGCCATCGAGGGAGATATACAGCCCAAACTCAGTGCCCGCGTATAGTAGATCCTTGTTCTTCGGATCTTCGCGCACGACATTTACTGTACCCCACACCGGCAGATTGCCAACGATTGAAGTCCACGTCGCGCCATAGTCGCGGGTCACAAACAAATATGGTTTTAGATCGTCGAATCGATGACCGTCCACGGCCAGATAACAGGTGCCCGCGTCGTAGTGCGAAGGTTCCACACGGTTAATGTGGTACATCTCGCCGATGCCTGGTACGTTTTTGGAGACGTTTGCCCAGTTGGCGCCACCGTCTTTGCTGAACTGAATATTTCCGTCGTCCGTGCCGACCCAAAGGACACCCGGCATCATCGGCGACTCGGCTATGGTCACGATGTAACTAAAACTGGTGTAGCCATCGTTCTTTGAAGCCATCGGATCGGTGCCTTTGACACCCATAATGGAAAGCTTATTCCGGTCGACGTGCTTGGTCAGATCGGCGGAGGCGGTCCAGGTATCGCCGCGATCGAGTGACTTAAAAAATCTGTCGCCGCCGACATATAGGATGCGGGAATTATGCGGTGACATCACGATCGGAGTGTTCCAATAAAAGCGAAACTGTTCGCCCGGTGACGGAGCCGGAACTATGTTCGAAGTTGCCTGGCCCCCGAAACCGCCGAACCCCTGCTGGGCCGCGAACGCCGCGAGTGCCGCCTGCGGATCCTCTGGCGTCGGTGAAGGCGATGCGCCAGGTTGAGCTCCGCCGCGACGACCCGCGCCGCCACCACCGCCGCCTCCGGGACGGCGTGCGGCAGCGCGCGGACGAATGCTGACCGATCTTCCGGTGCGCAAGTCAGTGCGGCTCATCGAACCATTTTGGGATTCAGAATAGACAATGTTGTAGTCATTCGGATCGGCCTGCGAGTAGAAGCCGTCACCACCGCCAGTGCGGAACCAATCCGCATTAGTGATGCCCGCATTGCTGCGTGTCTGACTCGGGCCGCCCCACGAGCCGTTATCCTGCAAGCCTCCATAGACGTAATAAGGTCTACGCATGTCGGCAGCGATCGCATAAAACTGCGCCGCCGGTATGGTGTTGATGAACTCCCAGGTGGCGCCCTGGTCGTAACTAACGTCCAGTCCGCCATCGTTTCCGATGAGCAAATGATTGCCATTCTTCGGGTCTACCCAGATCGCGTGGTGGTCGCTGTGCGCGATCCCCTGTTGCAGCGACGTGAATTTCTTCCCGCCGTCGGTTGATTTGCTGAAGTTCAATCCCCCGACAAAAACATTTTCCGGATTACTTGGATCGACGCGAATCTGGCTGTAATACATCGAGCGATTGTTCTCGGGACAGTTGTTGGCGTTGAAGCAGGTGGCAACGACGCGCCACGTCTTCCCTTTGTCGTCAGAACGCCAGACGCCGGACTTTTTTGGATCGGGCGGAGTCGGTGTGGGCGAGGCGACCGGACTCGCCGTCGATGCGGGAGTTGGAGTAGGAGTCGGAGTTGGGCTGCCGCCGGGAGGCGCTTGTTCTTCACCACCGGTCCCGACGCTCGCTCCCACTTCCATTTGCGCATAGAGGACATTTGGATTCGATCGCGAAACATCGATTCCGATTCGTCCCAACAATCCTTCGGGCAGGCCGTTGCCCTGTAATTTAGTCCAGCTCTTTCCCGCGTCCGTCGTCTTCCAGATTCCCGATCCCGGGCCGCCGCCGTTGAAACCCCAGGAGGTTCGGCGTCGTTGATACGACGCAGCGTAAAGCGTCTTACTGTCGGAAGCATCCATCACCAGATCCGTGAAGCCCGTGTCCTCGTCGATGAACTTAACGTTGTTCCAGGTTTTGCCCCCGTCGGTGGTCTTGTAAATCCCACGTTCCTTGTTTGGCCCGAACAGATGTCCGAGCACTGCGACGTAGACGATGTTCGCATCCTTCGGATCGATGACGATACGGGCGATGGTTTGCGAATTCTCGAGGCCCATCTTCGCAAAGGTCTTGCCGCCATCGGTCGATTTATAGATGCCGTCGCCAAAGCTCGAACTCTGGCGATTATTGGGTTCTCCTGTGCCTACCCAGACGGTGTCCGGGTTTGACGATGCAATCGCGATGTCTCCAATAGAAGCAGTAGAATAGGTATCGAAGATCGGAGTGAAAGTGGTGCCATTATTGACGGTCTTCCAAACCCCGCCCGTCGCAAAACCAACGTAGAAAATGTATGGGTTGCTCTCGACTGCGGCGATGTCGTCGATGCGCCCGCCCATGCTCGCTGGGCCGATGCCCCGCCAGACAAAGCGTTTGAGCATCGGATCGGTCGACCAATTAACCGGTGTTGGTGTAGGGCTTGGGATTGGTGTGGCCGTGGCGCTCCGGGAAGGCGCGGGACTTTGTGCCGCGGACGGCGTCTGAGAAGCAGCCGGATTTTGCGCATGCGCGCCCAATGCTCCCAATGCCATTACGCTAAAAAGCAGCGCACATATTCCGACCATGAGCCCGCCGAAGTCGCGAGCAGAATGACACGTGTCTTTCATCTGGGGAAACTTCCTTTCAAGCAAGTTGTGGTAAAGAAACTGCAGGTAGTAAAACTGTCGTCGCAGAAAACGGTAACAACTATAAGAACGCCAGGGCGGCCGAGCCGGTTACATGCCGCCGTCGAAACTCAAATCAGGGCCAGAACATTTATCCGATCAGCCGAGCATAGTCAAATGAATTTGCTGTGCTCCGACTTCGGAGTATCGTAACTCGCCTTCCATTTGAAGTAGCGCAGGCTGTCAGCCTGCGCAGTCTCCGCCGACTATACAATGCTTTGCAGATGAGTACACAGAGTGTCAGCCTGCGCAAGCTGGCAGCTTGCGCTACATAACAAAGATTGCTTGACCATTTAGATTTGCGCGACTAGAATTCGAATCGTCCTCAGGCTTAATTCAAATGCTGCCACGAACTCAACGCCAGAAAGAAGTCCTCGATTATATTACCCGCTTTCTCGCAAAGCACGGACACGAACCGTCCTATGCTCAGATCGCGCGTTACTTCGGAGTCAGTTCGAAGGCGACGATCGCGAAACATATCTCAGCGTTGGAAAAACGCGGTCTGATAAAGCGCGATCATCAGCCGGGACGTTTTACCCTGGCAGTAAAAGTTGAAGAAGTTCCGGCGGACGCCGTTTGCGAAGTGGCGCTACTCGGTCGCATTGCCGCCGGCGTTCCGATCGACGCTATTGAAGACATCGAAATGATCTGCGTGCCGCGCTTTCTGTTTGGCCGCGTGCGTCCTGAGCGCATTTATGCTCTACGGGTCAAGGGCGATTCGATGATTGACGAGCATATCTGTGATGGCGATATTGCTTTGATCGAAAACCGCACCGACGCCCGCGATGGCGAAATCGTAGTGGCGCTCATCGATCGTGCGCGCGCCACCTTGAAACGTCTGTTCCGGTTCGGTGAGGACGTGGAATTGAGACCTTCGAATTCCCAGTTGGAGCCCATCAGGATACACGCTTCACGCGTCGAAATTCAGGGCATCTTTCGCGGCCTGATGCGGCCTAACGCGTAGATCAAAACTCCTAAAACCCCAATAATTCGGTCGGTTTTTGGCTCTGCGCCTTTGCGTGAAATTGCCGGTGTCAGTTCATGCAAAGGGGCAAAGAAAAACTTAACGTTTACGGCCGCCCTTGCGCACGACTTTGTCTGTATCGCGTTCAAACTCGAACTTGCAGTCCTCTGGTTCCTTGTCCTCGCGTAAGCCGACGAAGACCGGATGCCGCAGCCGATAATCCGCGGTCCACTCTGAAAATTTGACCTCGGCCACCAGCTTTGGTTTTATCCATTGAACCGGTTCGTTAGTTTTCGGCGCATCGACAAACGGACTAGCTTTCGTCCTCAATGGCTGCATCAATTTGTATATCTCGGCTAGTGTGCGTTGGTTGAAACCGCCGCCGACATGAGCGACATAATGTAAATCGCGCCCGCGATAAAGCCCTACGACCAATGCGCCAAAATGCGAACGCGACCCACGCGGTTCAGTGTAACCGCCGATCACAACTTCTGAACGCTGAATGGTCTTGACCTTTAACCAGTCACGGCTGCGTTTCTGCACATAGGGACTGTCGGCGCGTTTGGCGATCATACCTTCCAAATGAAATTTTTCGATCTCTTTGAAAAAGGCTTTACCTTCCCCCGGGATGTGTTCAGAGAGTTTGATGAACCCGGCCGGCTTCAGGATCTTCTGCAGTAACGCTTTGCGCTCGACTACCGGACAAGGCATCAGATCATAGCCGTCGATGTAGAGGAGATCGAAAACGTAATAGACGATGTGGCCGTGCCCGCGAAGGGCATCGAGACTGCTCTTGCGTCCCACCCGCGGTTGCAAGAGTTGAAAGCGCGGCATACCGTCTTTGTCCAGGGCAACAATCTCGCCGTCGAGGATTGCTTCCTTAGCCGCGAGCTGTTTGCCGACGCCTACCAGTTCCGGATACTGAGGAGTCATATCAATCTGGTTGCGCGAAACAAAACGCGACTCTCCGTTTTTCACAAAACAGACTGAGCGGAAACCGTCCCACTTGGTTTCAAAGATCCAGTCGGGATCCGAAAAGGGATCGTCGACGAGCGTGGCCAGCATCGGATGGATGATGTCAGGCATGCGCCCCGCGCGGGCTGTGGAACAAATTGCCTCCCGGGCGATGGCCCGCACGTTCTCGGGTCTCCTTACTTTTTTGCGCGTCGCCGCTGGTTTTTTTCTGGTCATGCCGATGCAGATCGAATTGATGAGGTCAGTACCGGGAGCTGTAGCGACCGGGTCGCACCATCCAACGGAGGTCGATATGTTGGCGACCAGACCCGGTCGCTACCGCTCCTGTACTGACCTCATCATTGAGCTCGTTGCATTTAGTCACTTAGTCCTTTTAGTCTATGAAGGAATAATGAGCGCCAGCAAGTTTACGGAAAGCCCACAGCCGTTCAAGCCCACGAAGCAACAATTAATCGAGGCTGCCGGCAAGACTCTCCCCGACGTGATCGGTCCCAGACTGAGTGTCCTTTTCTGCGGCATTAATCCGGGTCTTTACACGGCGGCCGTCGGTCACCAC
>JAWWPL010000405.1:0-4843 GCA_033850605.1 Blastocatellia bacterium
TTTGTCCATCAGGTAATTGAGACGCGAGATCCCCGGTCTTATAAAGACGCGCGCCTGACTCTGAACTAAAGGGATCGCAAATAAATCTTTCCGCGGTAAGGTCCGGGCGATTGAGATAGCCGCGAGCCACACCGGCGCCGCCTATGTACAGCTCGCCGCTCTTGCCCGGCGCTACTGGCTGCAGACTTTCGTCGAGAATATGAACGGCCGTATTCGCGATCGGCAGACCAATTGTGGGCAGGCTATTTGTTTCGTCGCTGGGGAGCACCCGGCCGGAGGTAGCCACGACCGTGCACTCAGTCGGGCCGTAATTATTAACCAACTGGAAAGGCAGCGCGGCGGCCGGATAGCGATGCAGCGTATCCGCGCCCGTCAACAGAAAGCGCAACGCCGATTGCTTCGGCCATTCCAGAGTCATGACTTTTTCAGCCAGGGCCGTCGGCAAAAAGCTGATCGAAATTCCTTCCTGGGTCAGCCAGTCGCGCAGGAGCTCAGGCGAGACACGAGTCTCAACATCCGGTAAATGCAGACTTGCTCCGGCGGTGAGATACGGCCAGACTTCCCAGATGGCCGCATCGAACCCCACGCTGGCGAGATGGCTTGCCTTGTCGCGTTGCGTCACTTCGAACTCGCGGCGATGCCAGGACACGAGATTCAAAAGGCTATCGTGAGTGATCTGCACTCCCTTGGGTTGTCCAGTCGAACCGGACGTGAAAATCACATAAGCCAATTGCGTCGTGCTCACCTCGATATCAGGAGATGTCAGAGGTTGACGATCAAATTGGGCTCGATCTGAGTCAATCGTGACAACTTGCCAGGATCCAGCCGCGAGCTCTTCAGCCATTTTCTGCTCAGCGATGAGCACCCGCGGCTGCGCTTCGTTCAGCATGAAAGCAATTCGTTCAATCGGATAAGCCGGATCGATCGGCAGGTAGGCGCCGCCCGCTTTCAGAACCGCCAACGCGCAGATCACGGTCTGAGCCGAGCGGTTCAGGCAAATTCCGACAATCGTTTCTCGTTCGACGCCGAGCGCGATCAGGTGATGGGCCAGTTGATTTGCTTGTTCGTCCAGTTCCCGGTAAGTGAGTAGCTCGTCGCCATCTGCCACCGCCTGCGCCTCCGGCGTTGCGGCCGCCTGAGCAGCCACTAATTGCGGAACACAAGGGATCCGCTGACGGGTTTGCAGCGTGGATACGAACTCAGCGAACTTAGCGGACTCAGCCTCAGAAATTACGTCAAACGGTTTGGTTTTGTAAGTTTCCGGTAAGCTCGATGGAGCAATGGAAGCAGACATGGTAATCAATTTTGGACACCCTTCCGGTCAATTTCTCCCTCACGGATTAAATGACTAATACCGAGCCATATCCGCTCGGCAAAACACTTTATCCCTCCGGCAAAAGCGGAAATCGCTTCGACTTCGTCAATTAGGACGGTCGGCATGGTCGAAAGCCTTAGCAAAGACCGCTTTAACAAACGTGTCTGGCGCCCGAAACGGCAAATCCAAATAGGAGTTTTCCTAAGTTTTTCTGGCAAGTGACGCTCTTTGCCATTTTATTTCAACGTGGAGTCTTAGGTTTGACGGGAGGCCACCAAGGTGACCGCTGGAATTTTCTTGTTCTCTCTTCTGACATCGCTGGCGAGCGGCCTGTCGGAGTTAAACGACCATCTGCTGCTGCGCATCAACGGACTTGCCGGACGATCCTGGCTGTTCGATAGCCTGGTGGCTTTCTTCCAGGACAACGATCTCGCCAAGGCGGGCGTTGTCGGCGGCTGCTTTCTGGCGGCCTGGTATGGAAGCAAATCCGATAGCGGGACCAGCGCGCGCCGCAAGATTCTAATTGCCACGCTGGTCGCGGCCCTCTGTGTCATCACCACTACCAAGGTGCTCTCGCACACCATCTTTCTGCCGCGGCCGGAAATCCAATCGCAAAAGATTTACCGCCTCGAGGGAGATCAACTGGTTGAAATGAAGCGAATGCCGGTGCGAATCCCGCTGGATGACACCAGTCAAAAGGATTACCGGGCATTGTTAAGCGGCGACGTGGAAACCAACGACCTCGGATCGTTCCCCAGCGATCACGCGGGATTCTTCCTGGTGATTTCTCTGGGGATCTGGCTGGCCTCGCGACGGCTGGGATGGCTCGCGCTGGCCTGGACCTGTTTTGTAATCCTGGCCGGAAAAATGATTGGTGCTCAGCACACACCGCTGGACATTGCGGCGGGGGCTGCCGTCGCGGTCGCAGAGTTAGCGGCCATTCAATACGTCCTCCGAAAAAGATTTAGTGGATTGCTCGACAAACTCAGCGGGTTGACGCTGCGGTACAGCGCACTCTCCAGCGCTCTCATCTTCCTGGTGGCCTTCGAAGTTTCCAGCACGATGATTCACGTCAGAGCATTTTTCGGACTGCTCGCAGCGATGCGAAGGCACGTGCTTCTGGGCATGGGCTGATTGTAAGCGAACTCTCGTCGAACCGTTCGCACTGAGGGCGGCGGTTGAAAGGCTCTATTTAGACAAGTGGATTCTATGAAAAGATCAAGTATCGCAATCATCACACTCGGCCTCTTCTTTCTGACTTCATGCAACGTACAGAAAGAAGGCCTGGTGATCATGACTGACACCTCGTATAAGGCGAGCGTCCTGGCCACAAACAAGGCGGGCTTTGGATCACCCGATGGGCTGTTGTGGCGCAACGGCAAACTATACCTCGCTGATGAAGGCGGTGTTGGGGTTGAAGTTTGGACCAGGAATGACGGACTGAAACGTCTGGCCGATGCAGGGCTCGGATTCTTGTCGCCTGAAGATTTGGTAATGGACAAAGACGGCAACATCTTCTTTACCGACGATGACGCCGGCGGCCTTTGGGAAGTTGACGCGAAGGGCAGCACACGGCTGATAGCCGGCAAAGACAAAGGTTTGATTTCGACTGAAGGCATCGCGCTGGCGCCTGACGGTTCCGTCCTGGTCGGTGACGGCGAGCAACATAAAGTGTTCCGAGTTGACAGAACCGGCGCAGTGTCCGAGTTCCTGGGTAAGGAATACGGAATCACCAAGCCTGAGAGCATGGTCTTTGACGATAAGGGCAATCTCTACATCGCGGATAATGAAGACAACGTTCTCTATTTACTGGACGGTGAACACCGGCTTCACCGGATCGTCGATCGCAAAGAGTCGTTTTCTCCCGAAACAATCTTCTTCTCCAAAGGTTCGCTCTACATAACCGACAGTCACAGCGGAAAGCTCTACATCTACTCGCCTAACGAAGAACTAAAGACGATCGCGGCCTTCAGCGGGCAGCTCAAAAATGTTCAGGGCGTGACCGTTGACGATCAGGGCGACATTTACATCAGCGTGCAGAGCGATCTGAAACACAAGCTAGGCAGCATCATCGAAATCAGTAAAGAAAACGCTCAAATAGCCCAGAGATAGTCGCCCTCCCTGGGCGCCAGTTAAATCTAAACATGTCCCAAGCACTCTTCGAGAAACCAAGCCTCGAGTCTGGATCCTTTGGCGATCTTCAAACCCGAGAGAGTCTGGGCCAATTTCGTGGTCCGCGGATCAGCCAGTTTGCTGAAACGTCGCTGCCGCGCTTATTTGAAGATCAAGCGGCGAAATCCCCAGACGCAATGGCGGTGGCCTGTGCAGGCGAGTCGCTCACCTATGGGGAACTGAACGCGCGAGCTAATCAACTGGCTCGCTATCTTCACCTGCAAGGAATCGGACGCGAATCACTGGTGGGCATCTGCGTCGATCGTTCCCTGGAGATGGCGATCGGAATTCTGGGGGTCTTGAAATCCGGCGCGGCTTACTTGCCGTTGGATCCGGATTATCCTGAAGAGCGTCTGGCGTTCATGCTCAATGACGCGCGGCCGTCTCTGGTCATTACTAAAGCTGACCTTGCAAGCCGTCTTCCTCAAAATCAGAAACGCATCCTGTTGGATACAGGCTGGCCCACGATTATAGAGAATGCCGACGCCAATCTGTCTGAAACACCTGGCCCAAACGATCTTGCTTATGTGATCTACACCTCGGGTTCGACCGGCGAACCCAAGGGAGTGATGATTGAACATGGCAATCTGGCGAACTATCTGCTCGCGCTAAATCATGAACTCGGGATTGCTCGCGATGATATATATCTGCATACCGCTGCGATAGCCTTCTCGTCTGCGCGCCGGCAGTTGATGCTGCCGCTGTCTCAAGGCGCCAGTGTTGTGATCGCGACCTCCGATCAACGAAAAGATCCATTGGCGCTGTTTGAAATGATCAGAGACCGTGGCGTCACGGTGATGGATGCGGTTCCTTCATTTTGGCGTAGTTGTACGTCGACCCTGGAAGGGCTGAATGAAGAAACGCGAAGGGAACTGCTCGACAACCGTTTGCGTCTGTTGCTTTCAGCCAGCGAGCCTTTGTTGTCCGACATACCGCGCACCTGGATGTCGCAATTCGGACACCCGGCCCATCACGTCCATATGTTTGGCCAGACCGAAACGGCCGGCATAGTTTCCCTCTATCACGTTCCCTCTGTCATCGATAACGAACTGGGCGTTGTGCCGATCGGGCGACCGATTGCCAACAGCGAAATTTACATTCTGGATGCAGATCGGCGGCCATGCCCGGCGGACGTCGCCGGCGAACTCTACATTGGCGGAGCGGGCGTCGGTCGTGGCTATCTGAACCGTCCGGAGCTTACTGCCGAGAAATTCATTCCTCATCCATTCGCCCAACATGCGGGGGCCCGGCTTTATCGCACGGGCGACTGGGCCAGATACCGCAGCGATGGTCAGATAGAATTTGTCGGGCGACGAGACCAACAGGTGAAGCTGCGTGGTTTTCGCATAGAGCTCG
>JAWWPL010000415.1:0-10486 GCA_033850605.1 Blastocatellia bacterium
AGTATTTAGTCCGCTTTGTGAGTCTTAAGTCTTTTTCCAATTCTTCAACGGCCCACTCAACCTTGCCACTCGCTCCAGGACTGCGGCTCGTACGGCTTCCCTAAACGAATGATCCTGGTTCGATCGAACGCGAGCTGTCCGCATGCGGGCATCGTGAAAATCAATGATGTATCCGTCAGCGCCTTTAATGACTTTCCCAACGCTCAGGGGAAACGGGGTCAAGCCTTCGTTCCATAGTTCATCAAGCACCTGCTGAGTTTCGGCTTCAATGGTAGGGGGATCTTGTGACATGCCCTGAGTCGTACAGGAACGGTCCGCAAGAAGCAATCAGGTAATTCCTGTTAATTGCGTCCTTACGCGACCTTTAGGTTTGGGGTGGGCAGACGAGTGGTAGAGGAAAAAGCCGGAGGGTTGCGAATCTCAATCACTAAGTAATGTCGCCTTTGTGTCTTTACGCACATACACCGGACACTTTGCAGTATAGAGTAGCGTCCACTCGCCTAATTCATCCTTCCAGGGGTCCACGTGCGCGCGAGATTTAGAGCAGCTTCCGAGGAGACAAATGCAATCCGTCCGACTACGTATTCTCTGTACAGAGGATGATGGCGATACCCGCGACCTGATCACCTTAGTGCTCAACCGTAACAACTGCGATGTCTTTACAACTGAAAGTCCCGCCCACGCAATAGAGTTAGCCAGAGCGGAACGCTTCGATCTCTATTTGCTGGACAATTGGATGCCGCGTATGTCGGGGAACGAGCTTTGCGAAACGTTGCGCCTCTTCGATTCTGAGACGCCCGTTCTCTTCTACTCGGGGGCGGCTTACCCGAAAGACATCGCCGAGGGTTATGCCAGCGGTGCGCAGGGTTACCTGGTAAAACCGGCGGATAACGACGAGTTGGTTGCCGAGGTCTTTCGGTTGGTCAACAAGTCGAAGGCGAATCAAGCGATAACCAACCCAGCAGTGCCCAAGGTAATCGAGCA
This sequence comes from Blastocatellia bacterium, assembly GCA_033850605.1. Lineage (GTDB taxonomy): Bacteria > Acidobacteriota > Blastocatellia > Pyrinomonadales > Pyrinomonadaceae > UBA11740. The sequence goes on from JAWWPL010000415.1 coordinate 985, forward strand.
AAAGAGCTTTTATCAGACTGGCTAGAGATTTACTTCCAGCAGCTGTCATGATGGCATGGTACGTTAGCCGAAGACCATCGTCACCAGGCGGTTTCCGCCACGGTCAGCACGGGCTAGCAGCCCGTGCGTACGGCAGGCTGCCAGCCTGTCGCCCTTCTTTCGGGAAATGTCGCTCTTCTTCGGGAAATAGAGATCTTGCGGTCGCTGCATTTCTTGCGTTACTCGGGTCTGAGGTCCGCACCTGCTGGCGCCCGCCGCGACCTCAATCTCGACCCACACCCAGGGCATCCGCCACCCGATTGATATAGTTAAACCACGACGCAATCAGCGTAATTTGCAGGATGGCCTGATCGTCAAAGCCGGCGCTGCGCAGCCTTTGATGATCGCTCTCAGAAAGGCGGGTGGCGTCCTTTGTTAGTTGAGCCACATAATCGAGCATGAGCCGCTCCGGCTCGGAAATCGGAGCAGTCCTGTAATCCTCCTGCAGGGCCTTGACCAACTCTTCATCCAGGGTGACGCGACGCAGAAACTCTGCGTGAGATTCGATTCAATAATGACAACGGTTGGTGACCGAGACAACGGTCGTGATCATTTCATGTTGCCGTCTGGTGAGCGGCAAATCAGGCGACATCAGGGCGCCGAACGTGGCGAAGGCATGATAGAGAGCGTCGGGAATCAGGCTATGTGACGCTACGATTCCCGAGGTCTGACCATCGGGAGTTGGATGGATCGGCTCGGCATACTCGATCGGGTACAGTTCACGCTGTGCTTCCATTGCGCGGCGTAACTTTTCGTCAGCTTCAGAGAATGGAACGGTTTTGATCCAGGTCATGAATGAAATAGCCCTATTGTTAATTTCCCAGAGAGCGTCTGCGAAACGAAAGATAGTATACCGGAATGCCCAGCGCCACCACACCAACACCCAGGAATGATTGTTTCGGATTATTACTTCCCAGTAGGAAGAGTAGCAAGGCCACTAAGAGCAGAAATACGATGGGAGTGACCGGATATCCGGGAGTTAGATATCCTGTACGACCTGATTCTTTACGTCGCAAAACAAACAGACCCACGACCGTTAAGCCGATAAAGATGACCACCACAAAGATGAAGTAAGAGATGATCTGGTTGAAATTACCCAACGCCACTAGTAGGGAAGCGAGCACTGCCTGCAAAGCGATAGTGCGGGCCGGAGTGCCGAATTTCGGATGAAGAGAGGCTGCCGCGGGAAAGAATAAGCCATCGCGAGCCATCGCGAAATATACTCGCGGCGCTGACATGATTATGGCAGCAAGACTCCCCAGGACCGTAACCGCGACAATCGCCGCGAAGACCTGTCCCCCAGCCCGGCCAAACAAAACGTTACCTGCCTGGGCCGCAAAAGTTTCACCCGAGCTGACAGTGTCCAGCGGCACGAGGTAGATAAAGACAGCACTCGTCAGGACGTAGACGAGAGTCACGATTAGGACGCCATAGATCAAAGCGCGCGGTAAGGTACGACCCGGATTGCGGACTTCGCCGGCGAGTTTAGTTACGTCCCACCAACCGCCGAATGAGAAGAAGGCCGCCACCAGGGCCGCGGCCAGAGCGCCGGACAGCGGGGCTGACCCTGTGCGCTGTGCGACAAAGGGCGAAAAATTCGACCACTTACCAAGGTGAAGACCAAAACCCCAAAGCATGAGAAATAGCAGCAGGCCCAACTTGAGAATCGTGAGCCGCCATAATAGCCAGGCTCCCGGCCTAATCCCTCTGACATTAATAGCGGCCAGCAAAACTATCGTCGCGATCGCAATGACCTTAATCTCTAACAGCGAAAGGTTGAACATGTAGCCAACATAGCCGGCCATGCCTACGGCGAGCGCAGCGGTCAGGCCCGGATCCATCACCAGCAGAGCCATCCAACCATACAAGAAGGCCACCGGTTTCCCAAAAGCTTCGCGCAGGTAGGCGTAGCCGCCGCCGGCTTCCGGGTAACGCGCGGCCAACTCTCCATAACAGAGAGCACCGCATGCCGCTATCGCCCCCATGACCAGCCAGATAATCAAGAGCCAGGCCGGGGAGCCGAGTGATTTAGCCATGCCCGCGGGCGTTAGGAAAATACCGACGGCAATCACTTCGCCCACCACCAGCGCCGTAGCAGTGCCAAGTCCGATCTGTCGTTTGAGTTCGGTTTGCCTGGGCAATAGATTGTTGAGCGACCTGCTCTGACTCAAGAGAAACTGAAGACGACTTAAAGTTTGGAGTTCCGACTTTAGTCGGCGCTGATGCGAAACCTTCCGACTGAAGTCGAAACTCCGAACTTGTTGTCGGGTTCCTGCTCTGCGCTCTACCTAGAGACGTTCTTTTTCGTATTGCTTCGGGTGGTTTCGTGGATCGAGTTCCTGCCTCAACAGAGAACGATCCACGAATTCACACGAACCGACATGAAGGGAGATCGCCCTCTAACTCTTGTTCATCAACAACCTGTCAGCCGGCCTAGAAGATTAGAACGTAACGCGCGCGGCAAACTGAAAAGCGCGCGGCCCACCCGAACCAAAAACTCCTCCCGCGGTTGTCACAGGCCGGCCAAAACTCGATGAGCGCAGAAAACCGGCGTTTGCCGGATCGTTGCTGTCGCGCACTAACACATTCGAGAAACCCGAGTAGTTGACGTTTGATACCCCCAGAACGTTCGTGACGTTAAAGAGGTTGAAGACTTCGGCGATCGGTTCGATCCGGACTCGTTCGCCGATCTTGAAAGACTTTGATAAGCGCAGATCAACTGAACTAAAGCTGTCATTAAAGCGAGCGTCGTTGGTCACCAACGGCAGCGGTTGTCCGGCAAAGCCGCCCGCGGCATTAACGCTCTGAATAAATGCGTTGAGCTGGGCCGCCGTATGAAACAAACGTCCGCCCGCATTACGCTGCAACGCCGGGATTCGCGAACTGCCGTCGGGCAGAAGGATGTCCATAGGCACGCCCGAGGCCATCGTAAAAATCGGCGCCAGGTGAATTCCATAGGGCAAATCAAAGACGCCCGAAAGCACAAACCGGTGCCGCTGATCATTCGGCGTCGGCCCATACTCGCGTTGCAGATTATTGGAATCGATCGGACCGTTTGAGAAAGGAATCTGATCGTCGTTGGCATAGTTGAATGCTTTTGACAGCGTGTATGAGGCGCGGAACTGAGAATGATGCGAGAGGCGCTTTTCAACGCTCAACAACAAGCCATCGTATTTCGTCCGGACGCTGGACTCGAGATTCTTAACCAGGTCCGGGCCGCCGACTACTGGATTGAACACGCTGCCGATCGTGCGGCCGATAATGAAATGCGTGCCATAGTTGTGCAGGTAATCAACACGCAACACATAATCGCGGGCAAACTCGCGCTGCATCCCGACATTGATCTGCTGGACCATCGGGTTCTGCATACCGTTATCGATAATGTTGATGCCGCCGGCCCCGGCCCCCGGCAGAATAAAGCCGGTAAACGGATTCGCCAAAGTTGGGGCTGGCGGTGGAAACTTGCCATTCACTGGGTCGAACAAGAATTGAGGGGGAATGAAGAACAAGTTTCCGGCGCGCACTTCGATCGGCAGCGCGCGACCGTCAAGTCCACGCTCAAGCGACTGCACTTCCAACGTGATGCGATCGTAATAAATCCCGTAACCGCCGTGAAGGCTCATGTGCCCATCTTTAGTCGAGTAATTGAACCCAACACGCGGCCCGAAGTTGTTCTTGTCCGCCGACCTCGTGCCTTTCAAGAACGGCAGGATGAGCGGGTTGAGTTCATTCACCCGGCTGACGTTCTTAACATCGGTATCGACTTCGTAACGCAACCCAAGGTTCAAGGTTAGTTGCGGACGAACTCGCCAATCGTCCTGAAAGAAACCGGCCAAATACGTGTTGTTCGCGGCTGGGATAATTAGCGGCTGGGCCGGCTTCCCGCTGCGAAGCGTTACCGCAAAAAGCAGATCATTATCGTCGACGCGGCCATCGCCGTTGCGGTCAAAGTCCGGAAAGTCTTCGATCAATTCAATCCGGCCCTGCTGAAACACCCCGAGATTGAAATCGGATTGCACGCGCTGAATCTCGCCGCCAAATGTCAGAGCATGGTGCCCGCGCACCATCGAGAAGCTGTCGCTGAATTGATAGCGTCGCTGTTTTGTCTGCTGCGGCACGCGGAAAGAAGCGCCATCCTGAATGCTCGGAAAGGTAAGCTGCGGCGCCAGCGTCACGGGCTGAGTTCGGTTGATGAAGTCGTTCACGCTGAAGCTGAAACTGTTAAGGTCGCGGGACGTCAATACGCGCGTGTAGTTGAGCAGGAACGAATAGGTGTGGTTACTGCTTGCCTGTCGCTCAGACGCCGACCCAATTGATCGAATTAAGCTGCTGGCCGTGGTGTCATCTTCACGTTCGAGCGAAAAGCGGGAGCTAATCTGATCTTTGTTGGAGGGATGCCAGTCGAAGCGCTCAGTGCTCAGAGTGTCGTGCAAGGGCGCGTCGGCAAAACCTCTGACGATGGTACGGGTCGCGAGGTTGCGTGTTCCTACCAGTACCGCGCCTTTTTGATTTCGGTACTCAACCGATCCAAAGAACCAGGCTTTGTCCCGTTTGATTGGGCCGCCTAACGCAAAGGCATATTGCTCGCGATGAAACGGCGGCGCCTGGCCGATGGTCCGATCGAAGGTTGCGGGCAAACCTTGTAGCGACTTATGGCGAAAGTAGAACGAGCCCGAGCCGTGAAATTCGTTGGTGCCGGCCTTGGTCACGATGTTAATCACAGCCGAGCCCGAACGGCCCAACTGCGCCGAGAAGCGGTTGGTGGCTACCTGGAATTCCTGCACTGCCTCCTGCGAAATATTCTGAACCGCTCCGCCAACTACGTCATCGTTGTCGTCAGCGCCGTCTATGGTGACATTGCCGCCGCGCCCGAGTTGACCTGCGGAGGAGATAACCACCGTATTCGTTTTCGTCGGATCGAAGTTGGGGGCTGGAGAGTTACCGGGAATTAGCAAGGCGAGTTCGAGAAAGTTGCGACCGTTGAGAGGAAGACTCTGGATTTCACTTTCGTTGATTACTTCGTTGACAGTCGACGTGTTGGTTTCGACCAGAGGCATGTGCTCAATGAGGTCAACGATAGCCGTATTGGCTCCCACGTCGAGTTGCGCGTCGATCGTGCTTACTTGGCCAACCTGAACCAGGATGGGGGATTTCGAAATCTTGTCCGCAAACCCCGGGGCCTGAATTTTGACGTCATACTCGCCAGGAGGCAGATTTGACAACACAAAGACTCCGTCATCGTTAGTCGTGGTTTCGCGCCTCACGCTGGTCGCCTTTTGCGTAGCGGTCACCGTCGCGCCCCGTATCACCGCTTCATTCGGATCGATGATCCTGCCACTCAGCGTCGCCGTTCCGGCCTGCTGGGCAAAAGTAAACGCGCTCAGCGAACAGAGCAGAAGCGCCGCGAAAAAGAATTTGGACATTACTTTCAATTGATTAGTTACTCCTTGTTATTTGATCTCGACCGTCCGAGGCTTCCCATCGTCCGTAGTCATAAGCGTTTTCGGATTCGCGCCGGCTGACTTGATGATGAAGCCAAACTTTCTTGTTCCCGGAGTGAATTGGCCTAATGGCGCGCCGATGCTGACCACGAAACTCTTTGCACCGCGACTCACGTTCAGAGTTGTGCGTCGATAAGCTCCGTCTTTGTAAGCCGGACTTAGCCCATCGTCCTCATAGAGTGTAGTCGATGCTGAACCCCGGTCGTCCGGGTAGATCGCGAATGTGATCGGATCGAAGGGCTTCTCACCAACGTAATTCATTTCCGGCCCCAACGGAATGATCGCGCCGCCGCGAACAAACATTGGGACAATTTCCAGCGGCGCAGCCACGCTGATCATGTTGCCACCTTCGTATTTCTTATTCGTCCAGTAGTCGTACCAAAGGCCCTTTGGCAGATAAACCAGACGCGAAGTCACATCCGGCTTCACTATTGGCGCGACCAGCAGGTCATCGCCAATCATGAACTCGTCATCGAGATTGTACGTGTTTGCATCATCCGGATAGTTCAACACCAAAGGCCGAAACAGCGGCACGCCCGTGCGGTGCGCCTCTTCCAGGGTGGTGTAGAGAAACGGCAGCAACTGATATCTCAGCTTCAGATACTTGCGAATAATATCTTCGTAATACTTCCCAAAGCGCCAAGGCTCCTGGTCATAGCCGTCGATAACTTTGTGATTGCGACAGAAGGGCGCGAGAAAGCTTATCTGATACCCACGTACCAGCAGCTCACCGTTGCCGCGGCCCATGAAACCGCCCACGTCGCTGCCGACAAACGGTTCACCAGAGAGCCCGATCGTCGTAAACATTGGAACATTTAGGGCCAACGCCTCCCAGGTGCTGTTTGTATCACCAGTCCACATCGTCGAATAACGTTGGATACCTGCGTAAGCCGCGCGGGTGATCACATATGGACGCTGCAGGGGCCGCAGGCGAGCCAGTCCTTCATAAGTCGCGCGCGCTTCGAGCAACGCGAACACATTCCGATTCTTTGCATGCGTCGAGTTTTCGCCTTCGTCATAACTGACCACATCGGATTGGTTCTTGCCGGTCTGATCGACAAAGTCAGACGGTTCGTTCATGTCGTTCCAAATTCCACCCACGCCGTTGTCGGTGTACGCGCGATGCAGGTCGCCCCACCAACGCCGCGCTTCAGGCAAAGTGTAGTCGACAAAAACACTATCGCCGGGCCAGACTTTGGGAATGAACAATTCGCCGTTCTTGCGACGCTGAAAATAATCCTTCTCCGTCCCTTGGTCGAAAACGTAGTAGCGCTGGTTCTGTGTCTCGAGTTCCGGCTGCGTCGATTTTCCCGGCGGGACATGCTTTGCCGGCGGTTGATACTTCACGCCGGGATCGATAATCGCAACGAGTTTTACGCCCTGGCGAGCGAGTTTTGCGGTGAAATCTTTAGGGGTCGGAAAGCGCGTCGTGTCGAAGGTAAAGACGCGATAACCCTGCATGTAATCGATGTCCAGATGAATGACATCCAGCGGCAGGTCGCGCGCGCGATATTCGCGCACCACTTGTTCGACCATCGTGTCGGGATAGTAACCCCAGCGGCTCTGCTGATTGCCCAGCGCCCACATCGGCGGCAATGGCATGTGGCCGGTAAGATCAGCGTAACGGCTCAGAATCTTCTTGATGGACGGTCCGTAGAAAAAGTAATAGTTGAGTTCGCCGCCTTCGGCCCCAAACCATGCGCGCTGCTGCGATGACCGGCCGAAATCAAAGTAGCTGCGGTAGCTGTTGTCGAAGAAGAGGCCGTAAGCGACCCCATGCTGCAAACCTATGTAGAACGGGATGGTCTGATAAATCGGATCTTTGCCCTCGGTATAACCCGGCGTGTCTGAGTTCCAATTCACAAAGAAGTTGCGCCGTTTGTCGAGGTGAGCGGCCTTCTCACCTAAGCCAAAAAAGTGCTCATCAAAACCAAGTCTTTTCGCAGCGGCGACAAACATTCCAGCCTTCGGATCAAACATCATCCCAGCCAGCAGGCCTTTTGCATCGTACGCCATCGGCTGTTCATCCGCATTGATGAGTTCGTGTGTGCGCGCATCGCGAAATTCAATCAGCAGAGGCGAGCGGCGCACGACTGCCTCTAGTTCGTCCGTGGAAATCGTGACTGACTCTGCGGTTTCTTTGAGACTCCAATGCGGCGTGTCCCAACGATCCCTGGCAATGGCCCATGAGTGATCTTTGGTGGGAACCGTTTTGGTGAACGACGCCCGGACCCGAATCAGATCCGGCGCCAGGACTGTTAGTTGCACCTGAGAGTTGTCGCGGCAGGTAAACGTGACGCCCTGTTCGTTACGGATGAAATTGCTGACGGGACCGATCTTTTCCAGAGTGGTGATGTCCTGGGCCTGGATCGTGAGAATGAAACCGATCAAGCAAATCAGGATTAGTAATAGTCTTTTCATATGGATTTACGAGCCCCGTCGTTGCTAAGAGCGAGCTCGCGTAGTTCAAAGTCTCATTAGCACCTCGCTTCAGCGAGGTGACATAAGCCAACCAGAAATGATTGGAGCCGTTTTAACGGCTTCAGAAACAAAACCGTTGAAACGGTTGCCCTGCCGATCTCGTCTCATAAGATCACCTCGCTGAAGCGAGGTGCTAATGAGATTCGGACTCGAATTGTAGTAACACGACCCAGGACAAGACGAAGAGCGGCTACTTCCCTGCCCAAGTTTTATTCTAACGCCCACGTTTCTTCAAATACCGCGCCGCAACGATCCGCGGTGTTTCCACGTTTCTACCTCGATTGAGATTTATCGCGAGACGAATAAACTGCGCCATCGACCAGGCAAGCGGCGTCGCCGATCCAGTTCCTGCGCCGCACCGGAATTTCCCAAAAGGACTCTCCTGCCGATCCCACACCTGTTCCGAGATCATCGCTCCGTCATTGGCAAATGATGCCATAGTGTCGAGTCGCTGGCGCGCTCGGGCTCTGGCTCCCGAGGCCAACTCGTATTCGCCTCGTTCGCCGGTGAGCAAGGTCCATAGACGGCCCACGCCTTTCTGTCCGTCATAGTCTTCACCATCGGGCCGTTCACCATAGGCATCATGGTTGTAGCGGTACCATCCGGCGCCCGCCGGCGTCTCAACCTTGAGCAATTTATCCGCGACCGCAAGCGACTTCATCACTAGTGGATCATTGGCCCTTCGGATTCCCAAGCGGACCAACTCCAGAAAACCCGCGTCGACGATCTCGCGTTCATCATAGACGCCACCGCCGCTGTTGATCTCGATCCTGGCGCCGGCATTTGGATTACCCTTTTGAGTGATGCGTAGGTAGTAGTTGCCGTCGCCAAATGGTCCTGTCATCGTCGCGGTCCAACGCTCAATATTTTGAGACCAGTCATCAGCAGTCTTCAGATACTGGGCAGCCGCTTTCGGATCGCCATTCAGGCGGGCGATGTGCGCGGCGCAGACCAGCCCGGCAATTTCAGCCGCAATCGTCGACGGAGAATAGCCGGACTTCTCTTCCCAGCGGTCCTGATCCGTAACCGGGCCGTGATGAACGATGAAATCAGCCGCCGGCCTAATGTGTTTCAACCAGGTCTGGCGATCTGTTCGGCCAAATTGATAAGCCAGAACGAGGGGAAATGCGACTTGATCCATCTGCAAGCCGCCGCCAATGGGTCGGCCATCCGCCCAGGAATTTTGCGGAAAGCTGCCGTTTTGTTTTTGCTGCACGTTGAAAAGATAGTCGAGTGCGCGGTTAGCAGCCGCCGTGTCGCCCATCGCATAGAAAGCAGTCGCGACTTCATAAAGATCACGCGACCACACAGCGTGATAGCCACTGATGGTCGGCTCGTTCGCATTCGGCCCACCGCCCCAGGGAATTGACGGCGAAGCGATAATTGCGCCGCGATAGGTTTTATCCTCAAGCGCTGTCAAAACCATAGCGGCCATTCTGAATTGCCGCTGGTATTTTGCAGGGATGACCGGTAGCTTTTGC
>JAWWPL010000437.1:0-3858 GCA_033850605.1 Blastocatellia bacterium
CAGAAGGGCTTGCACAAAAAGTCTCGGACAGGACTCTAATTCGGTTGTTGATGGCTTTGTCAATTTTGGGTTCGCTCGCACGCGCGGAGCGTTCTCATTAGCACCGCGGCTTCAGCCGGTGATTCGCAAATCGGAATTGACCAGAAACCGTTTCGAACGGTTTTTGCAGCAGAGTGGAAAAACCGTTGGAAACGGTTCACGAAACTATTTTGTGAAACTGACCACCGGGCTAAAGCCGCGGTGTTAATCAGAGCGCTCCGCGTTTCGCCGCTTAGGGAAAAACATAGTCGCTTTCGTTCTCGGTGACTTTTCGTGCAAGCCGTCCAACATACAAAACCTGTAGCTCCATCGATGAAAACCAAAACCCGGAAAAAGCTCGTGACAATAACGTTCGGCGTCTTGATGCTTATATGTAGCGCAACCACCGTCCGGCTCCAAACTCGCACCTATCCGAAAGAGATTCGCGGCTACAAAGTTGAACGCGCTGTCGTAGAAGTTAAGAAGCCGGAAGCGAAGAAGCCCGGCAAAGATCAGAGTCAGAGTGGAAAGAACAACTCTGATGGGCAAACGACCGACGAAACAAACTCTGACGATGTCGACCAACTGATTCAACTGGGTAAACCGCAGCTGGCGCGCGTTACGCCGTTGGGAATTACCTTTGATGTACCGATCATCGTCTCTGCGGTCAAGCAGAGCGGGCATGTCGACTTTCTCGTATTCGAAGACATGGTCGTTAACGGAACGTCAGTCAACATCGACGAATACCGTCGCGTCTTCGACCTTCCGAATAAACAGCCGCTCACCTTGCGCGAACCGCTTCGCATTTACATTTATCTTCCCAGCGCCGTGCTGGCCGCCCTCGGAGACTGGAGCGATAGCAAAGAAACCTGGCCGGTGACCGGCCGCGTTTATGTCTTTGGAAAGTTTAAGAAGGGGCCTTTCAGTTTCAAGCGCGTCGTGCCGGTTGAGCTGAACCTTACGATGCGAAATCCGCTGAAAGAACGCTAAGCAAATGACACGATAACGAGCGGGGCCAACAGTCGAATTGACGTCAGAGAGTTTCGTTATCACAGTAGGGGCGGTCTGGCGAGCGGTCATAGGACAGTAATACGATCCACGAAATCACACTAAACGGCTCGAACCAACGGAACCCGGTTCGAGTTGTTTCGTGTCAGTTCGTGGATCGCTCTGCTTAATCTCGTTGGGGACTTCTTCATGCCCAATCAACTTTCGGATGCATCGTATGCCACTTGGTCGCCTGCTCGAACGCCAGAGCGACCCGCAGTGGCGACGCTTCGTCGTACAAACCACCCGTGAACATGATTGCTCGGGGCAGGTTGTTGATGAAGCCGCAGGGAACGCACACCGCCGGCTGGCCCGTCAGATTCGTGATGGTCAAGCTGGCGCTGCCGGGCGCGGGCGAAACAAAGACGTCCCACTGTGACATTAACTTGTCCATCTCGCGCATCAATAAGACGCGCGCGCGTTGGGCCCGCAGGTACTCGACCGCGGGAATGAAACGCGAAGTACGAAACGTGTTGGGCCAGTCGCCAATGTCTTGCCCGGAAAGCTGATTGACTCGTCCATCGCGGGTAATGTCGTCAAATGCCGTAGCAGCTTCAGCGGTGAGAATGTAGCGAATGTTCTGCGTGGGGAACTTCGGCAACTCGATCGGCGTCATTTTCACTCCAGACCTTTCGAGAGCAGCTAACGCCTCTTTGTACATCGCGTTTCGTTGTTCACCGACGAGTCGTTGCTGTTCATTCTGCGGTGTAAAGCCCGCCCCTTCGAATTCCGCCTTTAGATAACCGACGCGCAGGCTGCTGAGCGGAACGTCAGGAGTCCAATTGAACGGCGCATCGCCCACGGTCAGATCATGTTGGTCCGGACCGTAAAGCGCGTTCAGCGCCGCGGCGCAATCTTCCACACCGCGACAAATCGGCCCAACCTTGTCCATCGTCCAACTCAAGCCCATCGCTCCATAACGACTGATGCGGCCGTAGGTTGGCCTCAAGCCGGTTACGCCGCAGGTTGAAGACGGCGAAATGATCGATCCGAGCGTTTCAGTGCCAATCGAAAAACCAACCAGGCCGGCAGAGGTTGCCGATGCCGGGCCGGCGGATGATCCGCTGGAACCCGCCCGGTCTTCATCCGGCGACCAGGGATTGCGGGTGACCCCGCCAAACCATTTGGGACCCTGGGCCAGCGCGCCCATTGAAAGTTTCGCGACCAGGACCGCGCCGGCTGCGCGCAGGCGTTCAACTACAGTCGCGTCATAGTCGATCATCTGATCACGATAAGGCTCTGCGCCCCAGGTAGTCTTGATTTCCTTCGTTGCAAACAGATCCTTCGCGCCCCAGGGAATGCCGTGCAAAGGGCCGCGATACTTGCCGCGCTTCAAGTCGTTATCGGCATCCTGCGCCTGCTTCATCGCCAGGTCTTCAGTAAGCGTGACCACGCAGAGAAGTTTCGGACCGTAACGCTTCAGCCGCGCGACATACATCTTGGTGAGCTCAACGGAAGAAACTTTCTTTGTTCGAATCAGTTCCGCAAGCTGAGGCACAGTGGCAAACGCCAGTTCATCGACCGACTTGAACTGAGCCGGTTCATGCTTGCCGAATTTGAATTTGGTTTTTGCGCCGGCGCGCTTGACGTGAAATCCGGGCAACTCCGGATGAAAGACTACGGCCGGCTCAGTATCGAGCGGCACATCCATCTTGCGTACCACTTCAAAACTATCCAGCGAGCGATTGACGCCGGCCAAAGCCATCTCTTCCTGCTTGTCAGTCAACTCGATTCCGATGACCTTCTCGGCGTTGTGCATCATCTCTTTAGTGATGCGCAAGGGTGTTGGCGACGGACGAGGCGTAGGGGACGGCGTCGGCATTTGGGCCAGGGACTTCAAAGGAGAGCTTGATACGACCAGTCCCGCGGCGCCCGCCGCAGGCAGAAGTTTGACGAACAAACGGCGACCGATGCCGGATCGCTTTTGACTCTTGGGTCCTGGTTTCTTCATAGATGTCCTCAGCAAAGTCTTGGAGCCCTCCCTTACGGTCGGGCTACTGCCCCGTCATGCTCGCGGCCTGGTTCCTGCCGCCTGCTTCCTGCCTACTGCATCATTCCCGCTCCCGAGGCCGGCAACGAGTTTCCGTACTTTAGCTTCACTACTTTGGCCTTCCCGGTGCGGTAGACGGTGACGATGTACAGGTTGTCGAACTCAGTTTCCGGAATAACCGGAAATGTTGAGCCACCCAGGGCCGCGATAATTTCCGGCACGGTGTTATTGTGACCCGCGATGAAAATGATCTGGCCGGAATTCTGCGAGCGAATCTGAGTCAACAGATCCGCGGTGCTTTTCGAATTGACTTGATTGATCGGCAAACCCAATTTATCAGCGAGTGGCTTTACGGTTTGCTGGGTTCGCTTATATTGAGTCGCGTAAATCGCATTGATGCCGGTATCGCCAAAGATGCGCACGATTTCCTGCGCGCGTGCTTGTCCCGCTGGACTGAGATCGGGATCGGAATTGTTGGGATCGATTATTTTCTCGGCGTGACGTACCAGAATAACTGTCGTGACTGGACGCCGGAAGGTCGCGAAATAAGCGAAGACTACGACGGCGCCTAAGACGGCGAACAGCATCGAAAAGACCAGTGCGGTTTTGAAGCCCGACCTGGGCTCTGGGGTTTCGTCAGCCATGAACGAACTTGATCCTCCGGAACTGAGTAATGAGTGGCCGGATACAATATCATTCGATGGATTTTAATTCGAGTCTAAAATATCGACGTGTCGTGCCCTCTGTTGGAGAGATTGACTTGGCAGCGACATGAGGTCAGTACCGGGAGCGGTAGCGACCGG
>JAWWPL010000443.1:0-5650 GCA_033850605.1 Blastocatellia bacterium
AACCGCCACGGCATAGCCAATCTCAAAATCGATCCAGATGATCGGCGACATGAAGAATATGCCGAAACTTAATATCACCCAAGCTGGTAATTTCGGCGCCATCTTCCGCGCGAACCACATCAGCCACACCACGCAAACGACATAGATCAAAAAACTTAGAATCAAGTGCGTGCGCAGGTTCCACCCGTCTAGCCGGTAAAGAACCCATACGAACACTTTGGTCGTAGCCGTGCGGTGATCGTTGGCCTGTTGATAGAGCCACGACCAATCCAGGCGGCCCAAATGACCGTTCCCGAACATGGCCCAATCGTCCCAGTAGGGTATGTCAACCGAATACTTGCGGATGAAGTAGAAGTGGTAAAGAAAGGCACTGACAAAGGCGACGAGCGATACAATCAAAAGCCATGGATTCAGTCTCGCCAGCCAGTGCCTCTGGCTTGCTGAGTGCAGAGGCCGGGACTCGTCAACATGTTGACTATATGGTTCGCTATTCACGAGCAATCCTTTGTCGCGGGTTCAGATAGGTACACTTATCCGTCTTGCTTAGCTATCGGCATCAAACCCTCGTTACCGTGTCTTTTGACCATCCAGCTTCGAGGTTGACGAAACAAACTTTTGGTCGGCGGAGTGACTGGGCGTCAGCCAGAATATCGACCTTCGTTGACTGAATGCACCAGGGCTCAATGAATCTTTGGTGGAGGCAAAAGGGATCAAACCCTTGAAAAGTCATTCATCAGTATTCCCCTAAGCGCGTCCGTCCCTGAGGTTTGTGAGGTTAGCTCAGTGGCTAAATTGCGTCAAGCGGGTGCATTGATTAGGCACGACGTCACGGTTGGATTAGCGTGCCTCGAGACCCGTCCGTTAGCAACACACAATTATCCCAGTACGGAATAGTTGTTCGACGGTCAGACCAAAGTTGCCATAAACTTGCCTTAGGCGGTGTTCTTAGTATTGAAAGCAATGAGCGAACAAGCCAGAGCCTTGATCGACTCCACGCCAGACCAAATCGCGACCGCGGGGGTTTCCGTCACTTTTGACGAAGCATTTACGCTCCATCACCGCGCCGTTTTTCGGGCGGCGTGCGCCGTGCTGCGCGATTCTGCCCTGGCGGAAGATGTGACTCAGGAAGTGTTTCTCAGACTCTATCGCGGTTTTGACTCAGCCCCGGGGCCCGAACTTTTGCGACCCTGGCTGTTGCGCATAACGATTAATCTGGCGCGCAACGCGGTCCGCGGTCAGAACCGCTCGCTTACTCGCGACACCGCCTATGAAAAGGATGCGCATGGCCCTGGCTGGATTGCTCCTGAAAAGGACTATGAACGGCGGATCGATTTGAAAGAAGCAAGACGCGCACTGGATAGGATCAAGGAGCCCATGCGAAGTTGCCTGCTGTTAAAGCAGCAGGGGCTTTCATATCGTGAAATATCCCAGACGCTCTCAATCAGAGAGACCAGCGTCGGCAGTCTGGTCGCCAGAGGGCGCAAGGAATTTGCGAGAGTTTATGGAAAGGTCGGAGGGAGCCAATGAAGGAATGTTTAGACGAAGCGACCCTGCAGGGTTATCTTGACGGCGAACTTTCAGATGGAGCGGCCGAACGAGCGGCGGCACATCTCGCGGCCTGTATGATCTGCGCCGAAGCAGCACGCGAAGTACAAAGCGAAATCGTTCTGCTCTCAACAGCCCTGCAGCCGGAGTTCGCAGTGAACGTCCCTACCGAGCGTCTTCGCGGCCGCCTCGAACAGGCCATCGCTGATCTGAAACTGGATCAGACTGGCGGCGTTCATTCTGTTCCGTCTTCGTCGCGCAACTGGTTCGGCTGGGTCAATAAGTTATTTTCAGCCCCTCGGCAACGCGCGTTCAGTTATGCGACGGTCGCCGCTATCGTCATTGCGGCGGTAGTCCTGGGTGTCATATATCTGAGGCAACAAGAAAGGCCGGGTTTTGAGGCTAGAAATAATGGGCCGGCTGCGACTCCCGCTGCAAAATCTTCGCCGGACTCCGCCGCGCCAGTTCCAGCGCCGGAGGTTGTTAAGTCACCCGACGTTGTCGCGCAGGGACCTGGAAAACTTCCGCCACGGCATTCAACGCGTGAAGCCGAGAGCACCCCAAGACTGTTACCGGGTGAACAGGGCTATATCAAGACAATCGCCGCTCTTGACGCGACGATCAAATCGAACTCGCAGCCGATGCGCCCGGGGCTTCAGGTTGAATATCAGCACAACCTGGCCGTAGTTGATGACGCGATTGCCGCCACGCGTGCCGTGGCCCAAAAGAATCCAAAGGATTCCGACGCGGCTCAATTTCTGATTTCCGCTTATCAAAGCAAAGTTGATCTTATGACTCAGGTGGCTGACGCACGGCTCTTCAATACGTCACCCAAATAGAAAACAACATCCAGCGATGAAGTATTTCAAAATTCTCAGAGTTCCGTTATTGATGGTCGCGCTTACCGGCTCGGCGTTTGGATTAACTGACCGCGCGCGTGCGCGTTCGGACAGGCACACAAAGAAGGTTCCCGGACCAGTAGTCGAGCGTGTAGTTGCCGCCGATCCGAGCGTGTCGGTTTCTGTCTGCCTGGTATCAGGCGATATCAAGGTCCATGGTTGGGATCGAAACGAAGTGCGAGTTCGCTCGAACGACGTCGAGGCAATTGAATTTCGACGACAGGCCGGAGCCCGCGAATCTGAGCCGGCAAAAGAAATTACGGTGCTACTTTCGGATATGACCCCGCACCGGTTCGGTCCCTGTTCCACTGACGCGGACATCGAACTCGACGTGCCACGCGGCGCGACGGTGCGATTGCAGACGCGGGACGGCAACATCCAGGTTGTTGACGTTAGCGTGGTGACTGCCAGCACCCAGTCCGGAGATTTGGATCTTGCGAGGATCAGAAGGTCTGTCGACGCGGCAACTATCGGCGGGGATATTTCGCTGCGGGACTCGACCGGTCCCACAAGTTTGCATTCGGTTGGCGGAAGCATTGAGGCGCGCGGCGCAGGACCGGCTGCTGCCGGGGATACCTTTGAAGCGGCCACCGTGGGTGGTGACATTACGTTGGAAAAAATTGGCTCGGCGAAAGTAAAGGTGAAAACGGTTGGTGGCTCGTTGAGCCTGAGCGGCGCGTTGGCGGCGGGGGCGCGCTACGAATTCAAGACCTTTTCGGGCGATATCAGTTTCGCTATGCCGCCGGATTCATCTTTCCGGCTGGACGCGACACTCTCGCAAGGGGAACTGGTTACGGAATTTCCGCTCAGGATGATCACCGAATCCAAGAGTCCGCCGTCTCAATCTTCGCGGCGAAGTGGGCCTCCGGCAAAAGGCGATTTGACGATTGACCCCGACGTTCTTATCAAGGGATCTAATCACGGCTTGCAGCATATCAGCGGAGTTTACGGAACCGGTGACGCGTTGATAACTGCGTCATCATTCAGTGGCGCGATCAATTTGAAAAAGAAATAGTGTCAGAAGCCCGCGCGTAAGCAAGGGCGACGCTCGTATTGGCCCACCATCGGCAACCGAGCAAACGATTCGGCCTTAGTTTCTTTATCGGGAGTGGTTGCGAGTGTGGCCCTCCCTCACGGTCGGGCTTCTGACACTTCCTCTAGCTTTTCCAACTTCACGCGCACGTGAAAACCCAGATAGGCCTGGCTTCAATTTTTCTTGCCACAAAGCGGCGAGTTCCGGTGTTCTAAACATAAGAACGCGGAACACGGCAGAGATCGGCATCAGCAATTCAGCGGCTCGTCGCAGGTGAAAATAAGAAGGAGAACTATGAATAAGTCCGAAACGAACCAAACATCCCGAGGCTGGCACAGTGCGGCGCTAGTACTGGTTATTACGTTGGTGGCCGTGACGGCCGCGGTCAATGATCTCGATCATCTAAAACAGTTTACCGGTGACCTTGGGCGCTGGGGCGCAAGTCTTGCGACTGCCGGAACCATTCCGGTGCATGCCGGCGGCCTCTCCCGCGTAGAGCGGATCATGCTTGAGCTTCCGAACCAAGCTGAGGACCAGTTTCGATGGACTGGCCGCGTGGCGCAGGGTAAGTCGATAGAGGTCAAAGGCATCAATGGAAGTATTAGCGCGGAACCGGCGAGCGGGGATCAACTCGAAGTTACGGCTATCAAGACCGGGCGGCGGAGTGACCCTGCTCAGGTAAGCATCAAGGTCGTTGAACATGCCGGCGGTGTCACGATCTGCGCCGTTTATCCCAGTGACGATCCGAGCGAGCCGAATACTTGTGAGCCAGGACAAGGGCACGGCCGGATGAACGTTCGCAACAACGATGTAAAAGTTGCTTTCAAGGTCCGGGTGCCGGCAAAGGTGGACCTGATCAGCCGCACGGTGAACGGCGAAATAAATGCGCTGGGATTAGCCGGCAATGTCGAGTCGCATACCGTCAATGGCAGTATCAATATTTCGACCAGCGGTTATGCGCAAGCGAAAACCGTCAATGGTGATATCAGTGCGAAGCTGTCGGATGCGAATTGGCCCGGAGCATTGGATTTCAAGACCGTCAACGGCGGAATTACCGTGAACCTCCCGTCGGAAACCAATAGCTCCGTGGAAGCGAGTACTGTCAGCGGCGACATCTCTTCGGATTTTCAACTAACCATCCTTGGGACGATGAGTCGCAAGCATCTTAGCGGAACGATCGGCGGCGGCGGGCGAGAACTGAATCTCAAGACCGTCAACGGCAGCATCCATCTCACGAGAGGTTAAGAACGAAACTTGACGCCCGGAGCGCCGACATCCTGTCCGCCAGCGTGCGCAGCACGCTCAGCCTCAGCGATGGTTAGATCTAGCGGGGCACTAGCCCGACCGTCAGGGAGGGCTCCCAGGGATCCAATTGTGAATCAGTGAATGAAAGGAAACCAGAAAATGAAAAGATCAATACTCGCAATTCTAATTTTGACGGCCGCCCTGCTGAACATCGGCAGCAACCGCGAAAGAATTGCGCGGGCTGGCGCGGCTCGCAGCCTGCCGGCTGACAATCGAGTCACCACCCTCGACGAACCGCAAGCCAGTCAGGAATTAACAGAAGAGTTTCATCAGACTTATCCTTTGAATGCCACTGGCCGCGTGAGTATCGAGAACATCAACGGCGGCGTTCGTATCTCTGTCTGGGACCAGAACATGGTCAAGGTCGACGCGGTCAAACGAGCTTATAAGAAAGAAAGACTGGACGAAGCCAAAGTCGATGTCAGCACCACCGCGGACAGTGTCCGAATCAGGACCGAGTACCCGAACCGGAATCAGTCCTTCAGTGACAACGAATCGCGCCGCTACAACAATCCGGCCGAGGTCGAGTACACGTTGACGATTCCGCGCAAAGCGCGCATTGATTCCGCGGATCTGGTCAACGGATCACTCGAGATCGAAGGAGCTGAAGGCGATGTCAAAGCCGCATGTGTCAACGGCAACGTGAAGGCCCGGGGATTGACGGGCGAGGTGAAACTCTCAACCGTTAACGGCGGAGTAGAGGCGACGATCGCGCGGCTGGAAGAGTCGAAATCAACCTCTCTTAACTCGGTGAATGGCAGTATCGTCCTGACGATCCCGGCGGATTCCAGTGCGCAGGTAAAGGCCAGTACGATTCATGGCTCGATCACGAACGACTTTGGCCTGCAGGTTAATGACGGCGAATACG
>JAWWPL010000361.1:0-6797 GCA_033850605.1 Blastocatellia bacterium
CTTTGTTTTCCGCTTGAATAAGAACGATCCACAAAATCACCCGAAGCTGCACAAAAAATCATCTCCTATTCGCGTGATTTCGTGGATCGCTCTACCCGGCGAGGAGGAAGCTCTCAACATCTACGCCCGCAGAAATTTGGTTTGGTTGAAGTGATAGCGGATAATGCAGCGCACTCGATTCACCTCCGGGAGGTTTCTGACCATGGCAGAATTTAGCTCAATTTCGCGGCGTAGATTTGCTCATCTGATTGGCGCAGGCGCCGCGTATGCTGTCGCTCAGCGAGCATCGCTAGGGTCGATGGCAGTGCGCGCCGCGGAGCCCACATTGGCTTCGGGCGTCGTGCGCTTGAATTCGAATGAGAATCCTTATGGACCCTCTCCGCTGGCGATCAAGGCAATGAGTGACGCATTCAGCATCGCCTGGCGCTATCCGGACGAGCACGCCGACGCTTTGATCGATCGATTGGCCGGAATGAATGGGGTGAAGCGCGAACAGATCTTGCTGGGCGACGGATCCGGCGAGATTCTGAAATTGTGCGCGGCCGCTTTCACGGGTCCGACCTCATCGGCTAAAGGCGCGGTACCGCTAGCGCGGCCGACGCGCGGAGGCACCCTGACGTTCACACCGGGTCGAGGAAAACTTATCGTTGCCGATCCAACTTTCGAAGCCATTCTTAACCACGCCCGCGTTAACTCGGCTGAGGTAGTCAGGGTTCCCCTCACCGCGAGCTTCAGTCACGATCTCTCGAAAATGGCGGCGGCCGCCAGTGAGGGATTGATCTATATATGCAATCCGAATAATCCGACCGCCAGCATTACGCCCAGGAATGCACTCCGCCAGTTCATCGGCGAAGTTGCGAAGGAAACCATGATTCTGGTGGACGAAGCTTATTTTCACTATGCTGACAGTGCGGACTATGAAAGCGTAATACCGATGATCAGGAACCATCCAAATCTGGTTGTGGCGCGCACCTTTTCCAAGATCTACGGAATGGCAGGATTGCGTTGCGGTTATTGCGTGGCACAGCCGGAAACGATTCAACGCCTGCGCCCTCATCAGGTCTGGGACAGCGTAAACATTATGGCCCTGGCTGCGGCCATCGCCAGTTTGGATGACACTGATCATTTAACCAGCGGACGCCGGCTGAATACTGAAACCAAGAAATTTGTGACCGGCGAACTGGAGGCGATGCGTTACCGGCATATTCCTTCACAGGCAAACTTCATCATGATCGATGTACGGCGCCCGGTGCGTCCAGTGATCGACGCGCTGAACCAGCGGGGCGTGCAAGTGGGACGGCCATTTCCAACCCTGCCGAATCACCTCCGCGTAACTATCGGCAAGCAAGCCGAGATGGAGACATTCCTATCAGCTTTTAAACAGGTAATGGGTCGGGCGGCCTAAGCGCAGAACTAATCTCCGCAATTCAGAAGCGAGCGCTGCCCAATTGGCGTGGTGTTTCGCAGCTGAGTTTTGGATCGTCATCATCATGATTCGTGCGATTTCGTGGATCGTCTGTCCTTGCGGACGAAAGACGAACGAATCCACACGAAGGAAGGCATTTCCTTTCATTCAAGGCAGGCAGGGCGGGCTAGGCGCGATGCGGTTATTGACGCTACATTAAAATGCCCATGATGATTTCTGCGCAAACAGCTCGACGGGCGGTGTGGCGGCCTCTATGGCAGCTTCCGCAGCGCTTTGATCTAATTCTGACTTTAACCAAACGAGAACTGGCGGCGCGCTATAGGGGCTCGGCACTCGGCGTGGCCTGGGCGGTACTGACCCCGATTGTAATGATCGCAATTTTTACGATCATCTTTGCCGGAATTTTTAAGGCAAGATTCGGCACAGGCACATCGCAATGGGACTACGCCCTGTACCTTTTCTGCGGATTGTTGCCATGGAATGCGTTTCAGGAATCGGTGCAGCTTTCTTCCAGCACCATCGTCGGGCACGCAAATCTGGTCAAGCGAGTGGTGTTCCCGCTCGAGACTCTGCCTGTGTCCTTATCGCTGGCAGCAGTGGCAAACCAGATGTTCGGCACCGTTGCCCTGATTCTGGCCGTGGCTCTTTTGCGCCGTGAAATGCATGCGACGATAGTCTTCCTCCCGCTGCTGGTTATTCCGCAACTCCTGGCAACATTCGGGGCGGCGTGGCTTCTAGCGTCGCTCGGGGTCTTTGTTCGCGATATCGTGCAGGGAATCACACTGTTCTTGCTGGCTTGGATGTACCTGACGCCGATCATTTATCCGGAATCCCTCGTTCCAGAGCGCTATCAGGGCATCGTGAACCTCAATCCGTTTACGCCGCTGGTGCGAAACTATCGCCGGATTATTCTTGAGGGCAGTTTTCCTGACTGGCGGGGCCTGGGGTATTTCGCAGCCTTCGCCTTTATCAGTTTTTTCCTTGGATACTGGTGGTTTGCAAGAACCAGGAAGAACTTTGCGGATGTCATTTGACGAAGTGTCCCCATTCGCCCGCGTTGGCAGCGGTTTATTCGAGAACAACATCGTTGACAGTGCTGATTTTGCGTGTTAGCGTAGAGAAGCCGCTGAGCTCCAATAGCGGCTTTCGGCATCTTTGGACTTTGTTTCCTCAATGGCGTTGGGCAGCCGACCTCGCCTTTAATCATTTCCAGTTTAAGAGTTTCGAAAACATGTCGTTTGATAAGGTAAAGACTCTGCGTGCGGCCGAGAGGTACCTCGAGCTGGGAAAGATCCCGGCGGCTGTCAAAGAATACTGCAAAATTGTCGAAGACGATCCTGATGATCTCACGGCGCTAAACATGCTGGGGGATCTCTATGTCCGGGTCGGCAATCAACCCGCGGCGGTCACCTGCTTCCGGCGCATCGCTGAGCATTATCGCGAGCAGGATTTTGCGCTCAAAGCGATCGCGATGTTCAGGAAGATCGATCGCCTGCAACCTCACGATACTGAAATCTCGACACATCTTGCCGACCTTTATGCCCAGCAGGATCTCGTCGTCGAAGCACGCGCCCATTATCTGGCGGTAGTGAATGCTCACAATCAAGCCGGCGCTACTCAGGAAGCTCTAGAGGTGCTGCGCAAGATAGCGGATCTCGATTCGCAAAACACCGATCTGCGGATCAAATTGGCTGAGGGCTATTTCAAAGTAGGCATGAAGCCAGAAGCTGCCGCCGCTTTCATCGAAGCAGGTCAGCATCTGCTGGTCAAAGGTGGATTCGACAATGCGCTCGATGTGTTTGGAAGGGCACTGGAGCTGCGCCCGGCTGACCAGGTCGTGCTCCAGGGACTGTTGGAGGCACACAGCGCGCGCGGCACGGCCGACGAGGCCGCCGAACTAATAGGACGCTCTTTGGCCGAGAATCCCGATGACCTTGCCTTACTTTCGATGCTCGCCAGAGCTCATGTCCAGGCTGAAGACCCGTCCCTGGCCGAGCAAGCCACCGCGCTATTGGTAGCCCGGGAACCCACAGCATATTTGCAATACGTTGAAGTTGCGCGACTGTATCTGGCCTCGGACAAGATTGATGAAGCGATCCGTTTGGTTGCTGGTATCGCCGAGCAAATGCTGGCGGAACGCGAAGACAATCAATTGCTCGATCTGGTTCATGAGTTTC
The DNA here is from genome assembly GCA_033850605.1 of Blastocatellia bacterium. Lineage (GTDB taxonomy): Bacteria > Acidobacteriota > Blastocatellia > Pyrinomonadales > Pyrinomonadaceae > UBA11740. Next base: position 3,604 of record JAWWPL010000361.1, read on the forward strand.
TTGCCTGTGATGCCGACAACGTGCAGGCTCTGCGTCTGCTGGTCCGCGCCTTTTGGTGGCAACGGGATATAGAAAAATTGAAAGGCGCGCTGGAAAGACTGGCAGAGGCTGCTCAGGCGGCAGGTCTGGTGAAGGACGAACGATATGCGCTGTCCCAGTTAACACGTCTTGCCCCCGACCAGGCGCATCACGTCGAGCGTCTGCACGAACTTGGCGGCGCCGAAGAAGAGGCGGTGGCCGAAGTCCTGTCTCTCAGCCGCCCGGTGGTTGAACCCGAAGGGGAAACAGCCTCTGACGAGGAGTATGTAATCGACTCGCCGGCATCGACTCCGGTCGGCGAAAGCGAATTTGAATGGAACCCGGTCGAGGACATGGCCGACCTTAAGAGCGAGTCCGCCGATGAGTTTGAAATCGAGCGAGGTTTTACTTTCGAGGCCGTCGTTGCCGAAGAGCTGGCGCCTGTCTCTGAGGAGGCGCTCGCCGCGCCGTTAAATGAGGACCAGGCCAGGGATGCTCGCACGCAAGAACTTGAAAGTGTGGACTTTTACATCGCGCAGGGATATGCGGACATAGCGGTCGATACTCTCGATTTGTTGGAGAGACAATTTGGATCGCACCCGGACATTGATTTGCGGCGGCGTCAGCTGGAAACCATGGGCGAGGTGAGCGAACCAATAGCTGACGGCCCCAACGTTTCAGTTGAAGCGGACCTGCCGGCAGCGCCCGTAAATGATTTTGCTGAGTTTGAATTTGAGACGGCTGATACCTTTGTGACTCCATTGGCTGCCGCAACTCTAGCGCAGTTGCCTCAAGAGCCGCCGCCAGTAGTCCAAAAGGCTCAGGTGATTGATGCCGGTTTGGCCGAGATATTCGAAGAGTACCGAGTTTCCGCCGAGGGCGAGGCCGATGCACATAGCAATGGCGACTACGAAACCCATTTCAATCTGGGCCTGGCTTATAAGGAAATGGATTTATTCGAAGAGGCCCTGGAAGAGTTCCAAACAGCCGCCAGTCTGGTCAACGCGGCCGATGGCACGCCGCGCTATTTGCAATGTTGCAACCTTCTGGGCCATTGTTTCATGCAGAAGAGCGTGCCAGAGCTTGCCGTAAAGTGGTTTAATAAGGGACTCGATACTCCGGGCGCTTCTGAAGATGAGCGTCAGGCTTTACGCTACGAACTGGCCGCCGCCTACGAGCAGATTGGCGATTTGGAAAAAGCTCTGAGCCTGTTTACCGAAGTTTACGGAGTTGATGTTTCTTATCGTGGGGTTAAGGATCGATTACGAGAGCTGAAAGCGCGCGTCAACGGACAGAACGGGAAAGCTGCGCCGGCGTCGGATCGAAACCAGAACCACGAGCAGCGCGTAAACTAATCTCGGAAATCGATTTGGTTTCTCGTCCAGTCATTGTACGCCGCTTGAGGCGCGTGCAAGTCTGTCTGTTTTGAGGAGCAGTACGAATGTCTTCGCGGCTTTCAGTCATCTTTTACATAATTCTCTGTCTGGAGATCGGACTAGTGCTGACGGTCCTGCCCTGGCTGCCCCATGGTTGGTTCGGTCTCAGTGATTGGAGCAATAATTATTTTCTTCTGCTCGCGGCGCACAAGGCCGGTTATGGTGTGCAACGATTCGTGGCTTCGGGATGGGTCCGCGGAGCAGTCTCCGGGATCGGAATTCTGAATCTCGGGATGGGTATCTGGGAGATGATTAATTTTCGTAAGACGGTGCGGGCACTGGACTCAGAACAGGCTTCTGTGGAAAGCTCGCGTCAGAAGTCGCCCGAACGCGTTGCTGCTAATGACGCTCAACCTGCCAAGACCGATCCTTTATCTGATTACCCGAGGCGCAACCACTGAAGCTACTACGCTCGACAGCGAAGAGTCTCGAGAGATCGTGCTACAAGCGTCCGCGGCTGTCACTGCGGGCATTCAGCTGATCCAAATCAGAGAAAAGCGGCTACCCGCCAGCGTCCTTTTTGAGCTGGCGCGCGCTGTCGTCGCTACCGCCCGGGGGAGCTCGACTAAAGTCTTGATCAACGACCGCGCGGATGTTGCGGCGAGCGCCGGCGCGGACGGAGTGCATCTCACTACTACTTCGCTAACGCCCGACGTCATACGAAAAAACTTCGGCGCCGAGTTTTTGATCGGCGCCTCGACCCATTCTCTGGTGGAAGCTCGGGATAGTTTCCGGCAAGGCGCGGATTTCGCCGTATTCGGACCAGTGTTCCCCTCGCCGTCGAAAGCGAGCTATGGCCCTCCCTTGGGCGTGGGACAGCTAAAAGATGCGGCGCGCGAACTAACTCCGTTTCCGTTGATTGCGCTCGGCGGCATTTCTCCGGAGCGCGTGAATGAGTGTTTGCTGGCAGGAGCTGCCGGGGTGGCAGGCATTACTCTTTTCAGCAAACCGAAAGACCTGGCGACTACGGTCGAGAAGATAAGGGATTTTGCGAGAGTGGATCGTGGGAGAACTGCACAATGAAAAGCAAATTGTCATGGCGCGAAAAACTCGAGAAAGAACAACAGCCAAAATTCGTTGAGATACCGCCAAAGATGGCGCGCTTCGGTAAAGGTAAAATGCTCATCCCGACACCGATGCTGGTGGACGATCTGGTGCGGCGAATTCCGAAAGGGAAACTAGTCACCGTCAGTGAACTTCGGCGTAAGCTGGCTGTGGATTTCGGCGCCGATGTTACCTGTCCGCTCACGACCGGCATCTTCGTTCGCATTGCCGCGGAAGCAGCCGAAGAGGATCGCGCGAACGGGCGTCGCCGGATCACTCCATATTGGCGAGTCGTCAAAGAGGACGGCAGCCTCAATCCCAAATTTCCCGGCGGCGAGAAACAGCAATCGCAATGTCTGCGAGACGACGGTCTTTCGGTCGTTCAAAACGGCAAGCGGGCGATGGTTAGAGACTTTGAGCGGCGCCTTGCGAGTTTGAAGTAGGCGTCGGGGCAGGTGATGCGGTTTCTCATTAGCACCGGGCTTTAGCCCGGTGAACTCAGTCCCCGATAAATCGGAAACCGTTTAAACGGTTTCCCGTCTCGAAAGGAAAACTAATCACCGGGCTAAAGCCACGATGCCAATGAGAGGGCGTCGAGAACCGGTGGCCAAGGCCGCGTTAGACCGAAATGGTTTCGCTCATGCCGGATGATTCAAACGGAACTCCCATCGTGCTCACCATCGCCGGTTTCGATCC
>JAWWPL010000076.1:0-7111 GCA_033850605.1 Blastocatellia bacterium
GTGACGTTGACCGCCACCGGCGGCGATCGCGACTTCGGCGCGGTGGACGTTCTGCGAGTTACGTACGCCCATACTTATCGAGCCGATAACGACTCGTTATCTTTCAGCGTGGGCGACCGCTCAGCACCAGTGGGTGGCTTTAGCTCGGCGGCCATCCGCGTGATCGATATTACTAATCCGAGTGCTCCGTTTGAACTGGCGCCAAAGATGACGAACTCCGGTGGCAGCTACGGCTTTACTGTTCAAACTTCGGGGACGGTGCAAAACCTGATCGCTTTCGTTGATAACCTGGCGCGGCAGCCTTCGGGAATAATCAAAAACCAACCGTCAAACTGGAACGCTGGCACGAACGCTGCGGATATGGTGATCGTTACGCATGGTGACTTCCGCACGAGTGCCGACGGGCTGGCGGCGGCGCGCCGGGCTCAGGGCATGAAAGTCTCAGTCGTGGATACCGAAGATGTCTATGACGAATTCAGCTATGGCGCGCACACACCTGAGGCGGTGAAGGACTTTCTCGCCTGGTCAAGCGCGCATTGGGCCACCGCACCCAGGTACGTTTTGCTGTTCGGAGACAGCAGTTGGGACCCGCGCAACTTTATGGGGCAGGGTTACAACGACTACGTGCCCACAAAACAATTGGACACCGCGGAACTGGAAACAGCCAGCGACGACTGGCTGGCTGACTTTGACGGAGACGGTATTCCCGAGATCGCGCTGGGCCGGTTGCCGGCGCGCACGACTACGGACGCGAGCAGGATGGTCGCGAAGATTTTGAACTACGACCAGGAACGCGCCGCAGGCGCACCCCTGCGGGGCGCGTTACTGGTAGCCGACGGCGGCTTTGAAAATCAATCGGCCCAGGTGCAATCCGTGCTGACGCCTTTGACGACGGTGCAGACACTGAATCGATCGGCCATCGGCAACGACAGTCTGATGCGAAGCCAGATAGTAGACGCAATCGATCAAGGTCCGACAATCGTCAACTACTTTGGCCATGGGTCAGTGACGGTATGGACCGGAGCCGGCTTGTTGGACCAGGACAGTGCCGGGACACTCACCAATAGCAACCGCCAATCATTGTTCGTGATGATGACCTGCTTGAATGGCTATGCAGGCGACGCTTATATAGACTCGCTGGCGGAAACCGTGCTGAAGAATCCACAGGGCGGCGCCTTTGCTGTCTGGGCCTCTTCGGGCATAACCGAGCCGGTGGGACAAGCGCAAATGAACGGTCAGTTGTATCAACTTCTGATCGGTAGTCACCCGATGACGCTGGGCGATGCCGTTCGCCAAGCCAAGCTGGCTACCACCGACCTGGATGTGCGGCGGACCTGGATTCTACTCGGCGACCCATCAATGCGAATCAGGTAGCCGGATGCTAAATTAGCGCAGGCTTCCCCGGTGGATTTTGGTATCAGAATCGGGCTCATTGTGAAGATGACGAGAGACGGGGATTGAAACCACGGAAGTGCAAACACTGAAGAAAATTCTCAGATTATCATCGCGGGAGTTGATTATCTTGGCTCAGGCCGCTGCCCTTTTGCCCACGGTTCGGATGGCGTGCGGGTTCGTCACGTTTGCGCGCCTGCAAAGGATCTCCGACCGCATGGCTCGGCCTTCCCGTGCGAACGGCTTGCGGCCTGAGGCTGCCGCTCGTTTGGTGCGAATTGCAGCTGAGCATGGCTTGTATCGCGCCCGTTGTTTGGAAAAGTCTTTGGTGCTGCGATGGATCCTTTGCCGGCAAGGCGTTGACGCGAGAATCATTCTGGGTGCGCGAAAAGAGGATAAGGAAATGCAGGCACACGCCTGGGTTGAAGTCGATGGGGTGTCGCTCGATGACGTGACTGATATCCATCGGCCGTTTTCACCTTTCGAGAAAATCGCCACTTCGGACGTCAATTGATCGCTTCGCCTCCATGGCCACCCGATATTCTGTGGTTTGGAAAACTGTCCTCGAATGATCAGTGTGGGAAAACTACTTCCGACGCTTTAATGCTCGGCAACAGCGTTGCTCAAAATGTGATTAGCAAACCGATCAGCACTTCTTGCCTTTCGACGAACTTACAGCCTCAGAGCTCAGCTAAATCCCATGCAACCTCCTGGCGATGCTTCTAGCTTCGCGAGTGCTCAGGTCTCTATTTGCCAGGCGGCCGGGCTCATCGATTTGAACTGAATTCGATTTAGAGAGACGAATGTTATCCTACGATATTCATGCATTCGGCCGGATGATCCGGGACCATGTGCGCACCGACGCCTATGCACAGGCTCTGCGCCGATCGGTGGGACCAAATTCGGTCGTTTTAGATATGGGCGCCGGCGTGGGTATTTGGGCACTGCTTGCGTGTCGATTTGGTGCTCGTAAGGTTTATGCCGTCGACCCCAACGACGTGATTCAGATTGCCCGGGAGATAGCCGCCGCAAACGGGTACGCAGACAAAATCGAATTCATTCAAGAGATGTCCACGACCGTAATTTTGCCGGAGCAAGCCGATCTTGTGGTCACGGAGATGCATGGCATCGTTCCCATGTTTGAACAGAACCTTCCGTCGCTCATTGATGCCAGGCAGAGATTGCTCGCGCCCGGGGGCAGGATAATTCCAGAGAAAGAGATGCTTTGGGCCGTGCCTGTGGAAGCGCCAGAGTCCTACGAACACGTTGAACTTCCCTGGGCCGATCGTACATATGATTTCGATTGGGCGCCGGCCCGGCGCATCGCTCTTAACGACTGGATTAAGGTTAAGGAGAAGGTCACCCCCGAACAATTCTTCGCTCAGCCTAAGTCCTGGGCCACACTTGATTATGCAACGTTGACCAGTTCGAATGTCGCCGGCGAGGCAAGTTGGAAGGCGACGCGTGAGGGGACTTGCCACGGCTTGATTGTTTGGTTTGAAACTCTGCTGATGGAAGGAGTGAGCTTCTCAAATGCCCCCGGCCTTCCGGAAACGATCTTTGGTCAAGCTTTTTTCCCGTGGTCTGAGCCGGTTTCGATTTCAGCAGGCGACACGATTTCTGTCGCGATGCGTTGCGATCTCGTTGGCACCTACCACCTTTGGCGTTGGCAGACAACTGTTCGAAATCAAGCTAAAATTAAGGCCGATTTTAAGCAATCTACATTCTTAGGAATGCCAATGTCTCGGTCAAATTTACATAAGCGGGCTCCGGATTATGTCCCCAAGTTGAGCCAGGACGGTGAGATCCAACAATTCGTTGTTTCCCTGATGAACGGGAAAACTTCAGTAGCAGGCATCGCCGACAAGACGGCTGGTCAATTCTCGAGTCGCTTCAAAAGTCGCGACGAGGTTGAAAGGTTTGTGGCCGATCTGTCGGATAAGTACACCTAGCAAACCCGATTCGCACCGAAAGTCGAAGATCCGGCGTTTCGACTGCAGATTCCGGGCTTTCTCTCAACGTAAAATGGCTGCACAGGGATTAGTCAGTGGGTCAGATAGCGGCGTGGGCCAATCGAAAGAATCTGGAACCTTCGGTATTGACAGGCCTAAACAACTGCTATAACTTCTGGAGAGCCGCAGTGTTTAGTGATTTCATCAACTATGAGTCTCAAATTACAACCTCAAGAGCCAATGTGCCCGAGGCCTAACCCAAACGTAATTTTCCGTCGCCTCGATGATGAGATCGTGCTTTTTCACCTGGGAAGTGACCGCTTCTATGAATTGAATGGAACGGCGGCGAGGTTTTGGGAATTACTCAGCGAAGGACACGACTTTGCCCAGATTCGCGACCAGATGGTTGCTGAGTTTGCCGTGGATCCCAATCAACTCGCGGGTGAGACCGAAACGCTGCTCGACTCTCTGCGCCGGGAAGACCTGATCAGTCTCAATGAATAAAACCCAAGCTCTCGAACAAGGGGAAGTAGTCCTGCGCCAGGTCAGTTCACGCTGGGTCGGCGTGTTTGCGGACGCTGCGCCCAGTGATGCGGCGGCATTCGATTGCCGGCTCCTGGCGGGTGAGGGAAGATCAAGAAAGCTATACTTGCGCAATGGTATAGCGTCCGATCCGCCATTGTGCGCTGAACGCGCCGGTTGCGGTGTGATCCTGGACGGCATTCTTTATAATCGCGATGACTTACGGAGTGAACTCGGCGAGTTCTCGGTATCCGCGGCGAGTGATGATGCAGAACTTGTGCTTGCCGCCTACCAACGTTGGGGTGAAGATTTCCTAAAACGGCTGAGAGGCGCCTTTGCGCTGATCATCTGGGACAGTTCACGGGACGTACTACTGTGCCTTCGAGATCCGATCGGCACATATCCCATGTTCTATGCCGAGACTAAGGATGGTTTGCTGGTTTCTTCCTCAATGGATGCCTTGATTCGGCAGCCGCATTTTTCGGCCGGGGTGAACCGGGCAGCGCTGGCTGATTTTATGCTGGATCGGTTTCCCATGATGGAAGAGACCTTTTTTGAGAGCGTCAGCCGTGTCCCACCGGGACATGTGCTGCGTGTTACACGTCAAGGAAGGAACAGTTTCCGGTACTGGGATCCCGCACCCGATGGAACGGTAAAGTGGCTCACCCGAGATGAAGTCGAACGGTTTGACGAGTTGCTGGACCAGGCCGTACACCGCTGTCTGAGTTTAGGGCCCGCAGGGATCCTGCTTAGCGGAGGATTGGATTCCGTGTCCGTGGCCGCCGTTGCGGCCCAACGTGCTACCGCCGAAAAATTACCAAGGCCTTTGGCCCTATCTCTTCTTTTTCCTGAGCCGGACGTTGATGAGGAAATTATTCAGCGCAGTGTGGCTACGCAACTCGGACTTCCTCAGGTGTTAAAGTCCTTCGATGAGGCGGCAGGAAAAAGGGGCTTGCTGGCGGAAGCGGTGGCGTTGAATAATTTATTGCCCGCGCCCATCCTGAATACCTGGTGGCCAGCCTATGATTTTCTCGTCCGAGAGGGCGAACGGCGGGGCTGCCGAAGTATTCTCACCGGGACGGGCGGAGATGAGTGGCTGGGTATAACGCCGATGCTGGCCGCTGATCTGTTTCGCGAGCTTGATTTCTCGGGTGTTTACCGCTTATGGGCGAGTAACTTTCGCTCGTTTCGTCGACCCAGTTTAGCTCTACTGCGGGCGCAGGTCTGGACTTTTGGGCTGGGGCCGCTCGTGATTCCGCCTCTCCACCGAGTCGTTAAGCGAGTCGCGCCGTCGGCGGTGAGAATGCGGCGTCGAATTGTAGCACCGCTGCCGAAGTGGTTGGCGCCGGACGCTGCGCTACGCAAAGAATTAGAGCAGCGTTGGGAGCAAAGAAGTTTACGAGAAACCTATGCTGATTCCTCAGATAGTTTCTACATCCGGGAAATGAAGCTCGGCTTAGAACATCCGTTGGTTTCCTGGGAAGTGGAGGAACAGTTCGAATTCAGCCGCATGGCCGGAGTCCGCGTGCTGCACCCACTTTGGGATCCCGATCTCGTCGAACTACTGTACCGAACACCGCCATTCATGCTGATCCATGAGGGAAGGACTAAAGGCCTGGTGCGCGCATCCCTCGGTCGGAGATTTCCCAATCTGGGTTTCGAGCGGCAGCGGAAGGTGGAAGGCACGCGTTTTTATTCATCGTTGATCTATCGTGAAGCAGGCAAAATCTGGGAGCAGTTGGGAGGAGTCTCCACTCTCGCCAGCCTGGGAGTTGTTGATGAGCGAACTGTAGGGCCGAGTTTTGACCATCTTCTGGCCCGGCGCAGACACGGCGACGCGCATCGCGCGTGGAGCATATTAAATCTTGAATCATGGGCTCGAGCCCACAGTCAATGAGGGGAGTAAACTCGATGAAATCCGATAATAGTAAAATTGCCAAGAGGGATGACCTTTCGGACAAGGTCGCAAGTGAGGTCCCAAAGAAGGCCTGGCAGCCTATGACACTGACCTATGCCGGAGAGGCAAAGGACCTCGTGCGAGGCGGCAGTGGAAAAGTTGGAATAACTCAGGCCGACGTTGGCGATACGAACAAGCCCAAAGGTCTAGGTTAACCGGCCCAGGGGCCGATTCGCTGCCGTCTTGTTTGAGCTTCACAAGCCTGATGTTGAAATTGAGCATTAAAGAAAGCGGTGCTCCCGTGCCACCGCCTGCTACGACGTCGAATCCGCGCGTCGAGATTTGGCGTGATACGACGGGAGCCGTCTATGCATACGGTGAGGTCCTCGGCGAGGATTGCTGGATGCATGTGCCTGGATTGGCAAGTTTTCGCTTCACGCGATGTGACGACGAAGTCGCAGCGGCTGTTGCCAGCGGCGCCACAGAGGAATCAGTCATCGATGCCTACCATCGAAGAGTGCTTCCGATGGCGGTCCAGGTTCGGGGTCTTGAGATCCTTCACGCCAGCGCGGTAATCGCGCCCGGAGGGGTAACGGCATTGTGTGGCGTCTCTCAAACCGGAAAATCGACGATCGCCTTCGGGCTCAGTCGCCGGGGATATCGCCTTTGGGGTGATGACGCTCTTGCCTTTAAGATTTCAAATGGTAACGCGTTGGCCGTGGCTCTTCCATTCCAGATACGACTTCGCCCGTCTGCGGAAAAATTCTATGGTGGCGAAGCGATCGGCCGGTCCGAAGCCGATCAATACCCACCGGGCATCGAGAGCGAACGGCTGGCGGCAATCTGCGTACTTCGCCGTGCCGATCATGCCGAGGTCCCGGTCAGCGTGCGCCGCCTCTCTTTTCCCGAAGCGTTCCCTACTGTTTTGGCGCAGGGGTGCTGGTTTACGATTCAGGATGAGCACGACAAGCGACGAGTAGTCGATCATTACATGGATCTCGCCGCGCGAACTCCGATCTACGACGTTACTTTCAAACCAGGTTTCGAGAACATGCCCGTCCTTCTGGATGCAATCGAGCAGGTGTTGCAGGAGAATGGTCAAGCCGCGTCAACTAAGCTTGAATAGCTTCCTCGTTTCGTTTTGCCCGCGTTTGGAATTTTCAGAGCAGATTTCCACTAAATAGATTACTTCGACGAGCGTGGACGCTTGAAGGCAAGAGCAGGGCGTTTGTCATATTTCCATTCCGCATAGGGACCGTTCTGGTCGACATAGTTCAGGAACACTTGCGCGATGTGCTCACCATCCATGGCTTCGCGCCAATGCGCACACTCAATCCCCCGATAGAAC
>JAWWPL010000105.1:0-20499 GCA_033850605.1 Blastocatellia bacterium
ACTCGATCAATTATCGTGTGCGCGACGGGGCGGGAAAAACCTGGGTAGCGAAGCTTCGCGACGAAGCGCAGCCGGAAACAGCAGCAGTGCGGCTGGTTTGGGCGCTTGGCTACGTGACCGAGATTAACTATCTGGTTCCCTGCGTCAAGATCGAAGGTGCGCCCGATCGTAAGGTCAAACGGTGTGAGGGCGGCGGATTTGCCAACGTTAAGTTTGAAGCAAGACCCAAGGAGGTGAAGCGGCTGAAAGAGTGGCAATGGGCCAGCAACCCCTTCAGCGGCACCAAAGAGTTGCAGGGATTGATTGTGCTGATGTCGCTGATGAATAATTGGGATTTGAAGGACGCCAACAACCGAATACTCTTCGTGCCCAACGGAGCAGGCGGCGACCCGGAACTTCAGTACATACTCAGCGACCTCGGCGCAACTTTTGGAAAAACCGGTGGGTTCATATCGCGCAGCCGGAACCGCCCCGAGGATTTCGCCAAATCTAAATTTATCGAAGGCGTAGAAGGAAACAGAGTAAAGTTCGCCTACGGCGGCAAGAACTCCAGTCTGCTTGCAAACATAACTGTCGAGCAGGCCCGCTGGATTGGGAGTTTGCTCTCGCGTCTGAGCGATAAGCAGATCAGCGATGCTTTTCGCGCTGCGAACTACTCGCCGGATGAAGTTCAATTGTTGACCGATGCTTTTCGGGCAAGGATCAAACAGCTGGAAGATCTTCCGCAGTAGACGTTGGAAAAGTTAGGCGCAAACCTGCGCAGCAGGTGATAGCATACGGCCTGCGGTGGAGCGCAGCGGAATCCCTGGACCAGAATTCAAAGCACCAACGAGTCCGCAAAGCGGGCTGGGTGAGCCGTCTTATCTCCCTCTCCCAGTGGGAGAGGGCTGGGGTGAGGGCTTACGCTGGAAACCCTATTGATGTTTTTGTCTTTGAATGCCCCTCGCGCACTTCGGAGCACGAGAAAGAGAATAGGGGGCGTTCTCACAGACCCTCATCCCCGGCCCTTCTCCCAAAGGGAGCAGGGAGAAAGAAACATTCACCGGGCTCGCTGAAAACTTGAAAGGACAGTGAGACATGAACAGGCTGACTCTAGGGCTACTGGCAACGTTCATCGCCATCCTCCTCGGTAGTGGGCTGCTCGCTTATGTCCTGCGCGATCGAGCAGAGCCGGCTAATTCGAACGCAGCCGCTGCAACCGCCCCCAACACCGGAGAATCTCCGCCAGCGGAAAGTGAAAAACAAAGCAAGCGCGGACACCACCCACTGCTTTGGGAGCTTTTCGGGCCGGACTCTTCGGGTCTCTCGCCTGCCACTTACCTTAGTTGGGCAACAACTGCCTCGAGAATTGCGCTAAGGTTTTCGCTGGCCGCGTTTCTGGCAGCCCTCCTGGCTTTTCGTCCACGCCGCGGTATCTCTGCCAGCCGGCGTAATCCCTATGTGGCCCAGACGCAGATATTGATGGCCGTGGTGGCCGCGTCAATGATGATGGTCGTGGGCGACAGTGCGGCCCGCGCTTTCGGCATCTTCGCCGCCGCGTCGCTCGTGCGCTTCCGCACAAACATTCGAGATCCGAAAGAGATCACGGTCCTGCTCATCTGCCTGGGAGTTGGATTGGCCGCGGGCATCGGGCGCTGGGACATGGCAGTTATATTGACCCTGTTCGTGCTTTTGTCTTTGGCGATCCTGGAGTACTTCGAACAGTCGCAAGTTTTCCGCTCCATGGAACTTTGCGTAAAAACGCGGAACGTAGATCGGACTAACGAAGCCCTTAAGCAGGTGTTCGCCACGCATAAGTTCGATTCTGAGCTTCGTGAGCTCGATCGCGAGGACGAGGACGATCCGATGGGCACGCTTGTTTACCTGGTAAACCTGAACACCGTGGTCAGCACGAATCGATTGAGCGAGGAGATATTCTCAGCCGATAGGGAAAACATCGACCGCGTGGAATGGGAACAAAAAGAGAGCAATACCTACATGTACCGTTAGCTGAACCGGTAGTGCGCTGGCTCGTTTCGTGCTATCCGTTCCTCGAGCAAAAACGATCCACGAATTCACGCGAAGCAGAAGATTTCTAGTTTCATATGGTTTCGTCGATCGACTTACCTTGCAACGGGATCTCTTGAGTTAGGATCCGGCCGCTAAATCCGAAAAGCGAAAGGCCGCCCTGATCGGATCAGAACGGCCTGTGTCTGGTCGAGGTAATAGCCCGCTAGAACCTGTTCGGATCCTTGACTGAATTAGTTCCCCGAAGTGATTCGGAATTGCCTACCTTGCCTGTCTGGGTCCGGTTGTAATAATCCTCAACAAAATCTTTGAAGGCCTGGTGACCCCAGCTCGTATAGAAGTCGTACTGTTTCATTTCCTTGTAAGCCTGATCAAAGGTCCAATCGTAAAACTGGAAACGATAAACGGCTCCCATGGCTCCGGTGCGATGCCGTCCTCCGGCACAGTGTACAAAGAACTTGCCGGTCGCGGGGTCGCTAACCGTTTTTAAAAACGTCTTGGTAACTTCCGCGGTCGGGTACTGCTTTCCCAGCATGGGAATGTTGACGTATTTCATTCCCAAAGATTCTACAAGCCGCTGTTCAGATGGTTCGGGATCTTCCCGCAGATTGATCACGGTCTTAATTCCCATTGCCGCCAAGTCTTTGTAGTCCTTCTTACCGGGTTGTGCGCCGCGATAAAACCGCGCATCCATCTGGCCGAAATTCTTGATTCTTACCTGGGCACTCGCACTGTTGTCCGCCGTCGGGGCCTGCTGAGCCGACGCGGCCGTAGCCAACACCAGGATAGTAATCAACCCTCTCAGAGAATTGCGTAAAAGCCTCTTAGTCAGAGTCATCGGTGTCACCGGAGTTTTTTTCTCTCTTCAAGTATTTCAGAAACGCTCGCCGATCAGGTTCGGCTCCATCGCCGAAAAAAGGATAGCACTTGAGAGACTGCGAACTCAAGAATATCGCCTCAGGATCTGGAGCCTAATTCGAAGAAGGACATTGAAGGCAGACCAGGGCATTTGGCTTGAAGTCCCCCCTGGAGAGGACGAAGGGTGACGGGCTTTTTTGCGTGCAATTGTCCCAACATTGTGTGGGCGCCTCTCTCGCTTTTCACTGATTCTTGAGATATAACATGCCGATGGTAAACCCAGGACGGAGGTTCGAATGGCATCTCGCACAATTGTAGTAGGTGACATCCACGGCTGTTATGACGAGTTGCTGGAATTGCTGGAAGAGGCAAAGCTCAAGCAGGGGGACCGCGTCGTCGCGGTGGGCGATTTAGTCGCCAAAGGTCCCAAAAGCCGTGAGACGCTGGAACTGTTTATGAGCGACGAACGGTTTACTACAGTCATGGGCAATCACGATCTCTCGTTGCGTCGCCGTTGGAACGGCGAGGATGTAGAACTGAAAAGCGCTCAAAAAGAGACTCACAAGGAACTTAAGGGTGAAAAGGATAAGTATCTTCAGTTCTTGAACACTCTGCCCTTTGTAATCGATCTTGGCACGCACCTGGTGGTTCACGCGGGCCTGCGACCGAATGTTGAACTCCATTCACAGACCACCGGGGATCTGACGCGCCTGCGTACGCTGGGACCGGATCGTGAGAGTGACGAAGGCACACCCTGGTATCACGTTTACAACGGCGAAAAGATTGTGCTCTTCGGACATTGGCCGGCATCGGAACCGCGGCGTGGTCCCAAGGCGATCGGCCTCGATACCGGATGCGTCTACGGATTCACTCTTACCGCGTACATCCTGGAGACAGACGAGTTTGTTAGTGTTCAAGCAAAGCGCGCTTACGATTCAGGCTGATAGTCGGGCTACTGCCCCGTACCTACTCACGCACTACCAGGATCAATCCCAAAACACAGAACATCAGACCAAGAATATTTCGCAGCGAAAGATGATCTTTGAATACGACAATACCGATAGGGACTAACATGAGCGTTACCGCCACGTTGGTAGCAACCGCCGCTACGCTGATCCGCCAACCCGATCTATATGCCAACAGAAAACCCACTTCAATACATGCAGCCGCAACTCCGACGACAAAAACAGCCCAGTTGGACTCCCTTACAGAGCTGATGAAAGATTTATTGTCCGAAAGCGTCAAGGCGCAAATGATCAGCACGACGATGCCCGCCGCATACGCGATAATCATCGCATAGAATGGATTGATTTCTCTGGGTATGGACTTTTGCGCCAGATGATAAAAGAGCATGCCCCCGATAGCCAGACCCAATGGAAAATAGAAACTTGTTCTCATCGTCGTCATGTTTGCCTCGTCAGTGTTCTACAGCTTTCTGACCTCAATGTAATAGAGATCAGTCGCCACCTCGAACTGTTCCCTCTTTAATCCTGTCTTCATTGATTTCCACTGAGACGTCGTGCACCACGACCAGATGGCGTTGCTGGTACGATAATCCAGTGGTGACGAAACGGTTGACCATCAACCGCTTCGGAGTAAAACCGTTGGAAACGGTTACCGGGACAAAACCACATCGTTAACACCTCACTGAAGTGAGGTGCTAATGAGAAACTGCCGTCGCTTTACGAACTGTCGCTTCCCGCATGTAGGCAAGCGCGGGCCCGAGCGACTGACAGTCTGCGCTACATAGTCTCAACTCTAAACCGCCTGACCCGCCGCATATCCAGACGCCCAGGCCCATTGAAAATTGTAGCCGCCCAATTGACCGGTTACGTCGACCACTTCACCGATGAAATAGAGACCAGGGACGCGCTTTGCCTCCATTGTCTGTGAAGAGAGTTCCGAAGTCGCGACTCCACCCGCGGTCACTTCCGCTTTCTTGAAGCCTTCGGTGCCCGCCGGCGTGATTTGCAGCCTTTGAATCTTTTCGGCAATGCCGGCCAGTTCGCGCCCATTGAATTGCTTGAGCGGCCGCGAAGGAATGTATAGATCGCACCAGGCCTGAGCAAATCGCCGCGGCCAGAACTGTGCGAGCAGATTAGCCAGTTCGATTTCGGAACCCTGTTTGTCCTTCAGCAGTTCGAGTATGTCTTCGTCCGGCAGGAGATTGATTACGATCGCAGCGTCCCTCTCCCAGTACAGGGAAATCTGTAAAATGGCCGGGCCGCTCAAGCCGCGATGTGTAATCAAGATGTTCTCGCGGAACTCCGCTCCTTGAAATCCGACTAAAGCGTCGAGCGAAACTCCGCTTAACGAACTCAGTTGTTTTTGGATTGTGGAACTGAGCGTAAACGGCACGAGCGCGGGCCGGGGCGTTTCAATCTTCAGATCAAATTGCCGCGCGATGCTGTAACCAAAGTCGGTTGCCCCGAGCGGCGCGATGGACAAGCCGCCCGTCGCGATTACGATTGAACTGGCGCTGAAAGATCCCTGATTGGTTTCAAGAATAAAGCCGTCTCCCTGGCTCAGGCGGCGCACCTGGCATCCACAGCGAATTTCGACCCCGGCGTCAGCGCACTCGCCAAGCAACATATCGATGATCTGCTGCGAACTGTCATCACAGAAGAGTTGGCCCAGCTTCTTCTCGTGGTACTTAATGCCGTGCTTTTCGACAAGGGCAATGAAATCGCCGGCCGTGTAGCGGGCGAGCGCGGACTTGCAGAAGTGAGGATTCGCCGAAAGAAAGTTAGCGGGGCTGGTATGGATATTAGTAAAGTTGCAGCGACCACCGCCCGAGATGGCAATCTTCTTCCCGACTCGGTCCGCGTGCTCTAAGACCAGGACTCTACGTCCGCGTTTGCCGGCCTCGATCGCACAGAACAACCCGGCGGCACCGCCGCCAATGATAATGACATCCTGGTTGGATAATGAACCTGACAAGCGAGAACCAAACGTGAAAGAACCGGCGCTAACTTTCCCTTCGTCTTGAAAGCGCCATACAAGCCGCGCCGAATATGAGAAGCAGAGGCGCCACCCAGGGCAGACCAAGGTTGGCGACTCGGTGCAGATTGAGGATTGCCACTACTGCCGCACTAACCAGGAAAAGAAATCCGAATAGTCGCAGAATGTTAGGTGTCACATTTTCTCCCTTCGGAACGGCTTGCCCAAAAAAGTCGATCCGGCGTGCCCTGGGGCCGGTTAGTGCTGGGAACGCGGACGTCTCGTCCGCATCGGGTCCGAAGGCGTTATTCCCCATATCGAATACAGCCAGCGTTTTTCGCGCTTGGCGCTCAGTGCGGACGGGACGTCCGCGTTCCCAGGAATCGATTGTCCTGTTCTAACGCAGATTGTCGCTACCTTACTCTGGTGCGCCCGCCGTCGACACCGGAATCCCGTGCACTTCCTTTCCCTTCCGCAGCGCATGTCTGAGGGTCTTAATAGTCCCGCCACCCTTCCCCGACCAGAAGCCAAACACAATTTGCGAAAGGTCAACCATGTAACGGTTTCTGAAAGCGCCGGCGCTCTTGCGCCGGGGCAGCTGCAATTCAATGACGCGTTCCATCTGATCCAGCATTGACTGGACCGATCTCGACTGATCGCGCAACGTGTATGGAACTACCGCCCAACAGCTTTCATTCTGCTCACCTAACCATTCGATGGCCCACTGGTCGATCCCGCGCGCGCCCGTCACCAGCCAGGTGCGACCCTGGTGCAAAAGCGACGAAAGATGCTGTTCAAAGAGGTGGCGCGCGGTCTCGCGATCGATGTCTCTGGAGCCGGTCACCGTCACTGAACCAGCACGCACCATCGAATCAAAATCCCTGGGAACGACTGAGCCGCTGCGTACCGACGCTGCCTCCCATGACTTCATCAAGAATGATCACTCACCTGGTTATTGATTGGTTTAAGAGTTCAAGCTCGAGCTTGCGGCTGCAATCAGCAACCGGAAGGTTTAACTCTGAACGCGGCTAACGCTCAACGGTTATTGTTTCGCCGGTGGACGCGGACAGAACGGGGCTGGAACTTGGGTGCTGGCTCCCGATTTCCCCGGGCTTCACTGTTAACCGACGGCTCTGGAGGCGGCGCCACCGGGGCCGCGACGGCGGTTCGCGCTGTTTCTCCCCACTTCTGACAAACAGCCAACCCTTCATTGATTACTCTCAATTTATTCATCGCGGAAAGATGAACGTCATCAGCTCGCTGACGTGAGTTGGGCTGCGTTATTAGTTTTGCGTATTCGTCGAGGATGCCGGCGAATTCACGCGAGGCGCGGGCTGCCTTCCGGGCTTCATCAGCCGCACTCTGCAAAGCTTCTTTTTGGCTCACTAGTTCTCCTTGAGGCTAAATCTCTCTTTGTTAATATTGCTCAGCGGGCGAGTCCGCAACTACCTGCTTTCAAACGCGAAAGGTGTCGGCGCGCCAATTCTTAATCTCCCTCTTGATATCGCCGGTTTTGCTGAATTTGCCGGCCACTGCCGCCGCTACCAATGCTTCCAATTCATCGTCACCGGCAAAGCGAAGGGCAACCATTTGTCCTGGGGTTAGTGCGACTGCCTGTTGGCAAAGCGCCGGCGAGAGTGTCTGCTGATAGCGAAGTCTTTCTTCAAGGCGGATAAGTCGATCCTGCACTTTCAGCGAGTTCGTTCTAACCAGGGTGGCGAGGACCACCAGCGCCGCCGAAACGATGATCCACCAACCGGAATTCCAGTTAGGGTCCTTAATGAAGAGGATGACTGACCAGATAAAATTTATCAGCATCACGGGTGCTACAAAGAAATGAAACGGCGCGTGCCAACGGGTGTGAGTTGCTAACGTTTGAGGGGTGGTTGCCATTTTGATCTCCTCTTCAGTTTTCCCGAGTAGTGTTCCTTCGCGGCTATGCCGCCTGATGTGCGGAAGGCTTTGCCTTTCAGCGACACTTTGATCTTCTTGAGGGCTACGCCCGAACCCTTTATACGGTCGAAGCGGACGAGATGTAGCCCAATACGGAATGACCGTCACTCTCGGAAAGGCTAAGCCTTTCCGCACATCACGCGGCAAGCCGGTAACTTTCCTTCAGCAAGCAATTCAACCTAGGGAGTTCCCCTCTCCGCGATAACCGCAACCGCACTTTGCCAGCGATCTTCGCGCGCCTCACAGATTCGTGGGCAGCAGAGGACCCTCGGCGCCGCGCCCTACCGGTAACGGCGTCTCAGGTTCCGGGGTGAAGTCCTCGCCCGGATTGATGAACTGGTTTCGCTCAAATCGATACTGCTTATCATACAACTGCTTATAGCGACCGCCCGCAGCCAACAGTTCCTCGTGCGTGCCGCGTTCGACAATCTCGCCGCCTTCCAGCACCAGAATTTGGTCCGCGCTGCGAATCGTCGACAGGCGATGCGCGATCACAAAAGTGGTGCGGCCGCGACGCAGCGACTGCAGGCCATCCTGGATCATCGCTTCACTTTCGCTGTCGAGACTTGATGTGGCTTCATCCAGAATTAGTATTCTGGGCTCAGAGAGAATTGCGCGAGCGATCGCCACACGTTGGCGCTGGCCGCCGGACAACTTCACGCCGCGTTCGCCGACTATTGTGTCATAGCCTTCGGCGAATCCATTGATGAATTCCTCGCAGTGTGCGACGCGGCTGGCTTCGACGATCTGCGCGCGGGTCGCGTGCGGATGGGCAAAGCTAATGTTCTCGGCGATTGTGCCGTCGAAAAGAAAATTGTCCTGCAACACCACCCCGAGCTGATGACGATAATCTTTCAGCCGAATCGATTCCAGATCACGATCGTCCGCAGTCACCTTGCCTTCAAGCGGGCGATTGAAGGCCATCACCAGACTGATAAGAGTGCTTTTACCCGATCCGCTGGAACCGACCAGCGCGGTGGTAGAGCCTGCCGGCGCTTTGAATGACACATGCTTTAAGACTGGCACATCTTCGTTATATTCAAAGCTAACATCATCAAAGGTAATCTCGCCGGCGAGGTCCGGACAGCGCTCACGATCGGCCTCATCCTCGTCTTCAGTCATCGTCCGTTTGATTTCACGTATGCGATCGAGTCCGGCAAAAGCTTCGGTGATTTGAGTGCTGATCGAGGCGATTTCAACCAGCGGGGCGGCTACCATCATGGTAAAGAAGATGTACGTGACCAGGTCACCTGGCGTCATTTGCCCGTTCAGAATTGACCGTCCACCGACGAGGATAAGAATCACGCCAATGATCCCGATGATGACAGTTGAAAAGGCCGTGATGGCCGCGACGCCGGTCATCGATCGCGCGACGTTGCGAAACAGACGGTGCGCGCCGCGCGCAAAAACCAATTCTTCGCGCTTCTCGGCGGCGTATGCTTTGACGATGCGAATACCGCCCAACGATTCGGTCAAGCGGCCGGTAACTTCCGCATTGATTTGACCGCGTTCACGAAACAGCGGTCGCAGCTTTTTGAAGGCGGTGGCCATGGCGCCGCCGAACGCGGCCAGTGCCAGCAAAGTGATCGATGTCATTCGCCAGTTCAAATAGAAAAGGTACCCGAGCGCCAACGCCGCCGTCACCAGCCCACCAACCAGTTGCACCAGTCCAGTGCCGACGAGGTTTCGAATGCCCTCGGCGTCACTCATGATGCGCGAGATAAGCACGCCGGTCTGGGTTGAGTCGAAATACCTGATCGGCAAGCGCGCCACGTGTTCCTGCACGCTCTTGCGCATGTCCGTGATAGCCCGCTGCGCGGCGACGCCGAGGATCTGCGTAAGAGCGAAGGAGCTCAGCGCCTGAACTACAGTTGCAGCGCTGACCGCCAAAGCTAAAGGCACGAGCAGTTCGCCGCGGTGATTGATGATCACGTCATCGATCAGGTACTTCGAACTCAAAGGCAGTACCAGGCCGACTACCCGATTGACGATCATGAGCAGCATTCCCAACGCCAGGCGATAGCGATGAGACCAAATCAATTCTCGAGCATCACGCCAGGCGTCGGTTGGGTTTATTTTCTTTTTCTCTTTTTTAGTAATCGTCGTACTCATGACTGTTGATGTAGTAGGTCGTGGAACTCTAATTCTCTTATTAGCACCGTGGCTTTAGCCCGGTAAAATGTAGTTCACAACACCACCCGAAACCGTTTAAACGGTTTCTATTCCGATCCTAACCATCGATCACCGGGCTAAAGCCACGGTGCTAATGAGAAGAATCGCAGCACTGCCGGGATTGCTCTTCTCTTCACTCCGCGCAAAGGCCGCTTGCCTCACTCGACGCGTCCGCCAGCAATCGTTCCATGTGCTGCCGCGCGTTCCAGGCGCCCGTACGCCCAGCGACCTGGATACCTTCGGTCCATGCGAGTCGCGCCTCTTCGCGCCGGCCCTGCTTCATCAATGCAGTGCCGAGCATTTGATAAGCGGAAGTGTAATCGGCATTGAGTGCGACGGTACGTTGCAGGGCGTCCACCGCTTCGGGCCAACGTTCCAGCTTTACATACTCGTTTGCCAACCCGTACCAGATCATTACTTCTGCGGGCTGCGCTTCCGCTATTGCGAGTAATGCTTTCAGTCTGTCCTCAGCCATTATTATTCCTCGACCATCAGAGGCATCATGCGGCCCATCTGATCGATTCGCTTGCGCAGATATCCCATTAGCACTCGGCTCTGGCAATGATTCTGGGAATCTTTATTCTAAAAACCCGTTTTAGACGGTTTCCATTAATTTGGTGTCCGGCTGAAGCCGGGCACAAATGGAGAGCAATTATTCGGTTCGAGTTATCAATCGTCTCAGCAGAACGCCCAAAGCGCAAGCCTGCGGTGGGTGATGCGTGCAATAGGTGGTACGATAAGGCACGAGTTTCAGGAGGTGAAGCGATGACATGGGATGGAGATGACCTGGCCGGACAAGCGGAAGAGGTCTTTGAACGGCAACAGGCAGCAGCTGACGCCCGGGCACACCGGGGCACTTCTACCGTAGAAGAGCGAGCGCGCAGCGCCAGATTTGAAACCTTAAGACTTTCTCGTTCACGTATCATGGGCCAACTGAGCCGGGCCACTAATCCGGCACATCGGACGATGCTTGAGAGCGCTCTGAAGTCGATTAATGACGAGATGGGCGAAGGGTAAGGCGGCATTGATCCCCCGGGTTGCGGTAAATTTCTGCGGGGCCTCACTCGCCACAAACGAGGATGATTTAGCAGATTCATTTTTCGCGACGCCCGTTTAAGGAGTTTCGGACTTAAGAGTCAGCATCGCAAGCTCGGCATAAATTCTCAGCGTGTTGTCGCTTGAGGACAGCCATGGTTCCAATGATGATTTCACCATCTTCTGGTTTTTAGTCTGCAGGATTCGCAGATAATCCTTCACTGGAGATATCCACTCAATACGACCTTTGTAAGTGACGTTCGTTTCTTTGAGATAGTTTCCGTATGCTCTTAGCACAGCATCCCTTTGGAGATCATCGGGGCAAAGATCTACCAGGACTCGGTACATGTTGCACCTTTGCTGGAAATAGTCGTCTTCAGAGAGTTCGGTCGTTGCGTCCCAGCCATCGAGTTGATCGAGAAATGCCAGCAGCTTTCGATGCCAGTCCTCACTGGTGCGCTCCTCCGGCGACAAGCGCCGGCCATCGAGAGCAAAACGCAGGTCCTTGGCCATTTGCAGAAGACCCTTGGCCTTTGGAGTCATCCAGTACTCGACGTCAGCTGACCTTTCTCCGACTCGCGTCGGACTGAGTTCATCGGTTGTGATCGGCGACTTAAAGTGCGCGTTAATCGCCTCTAGTTCGCGCGGCATAATCACTCGCTGCTGCTTGATCCAGCTTGCATCCGCACAAACTTCTCCCGACATGTTCTTTATTAAGAAATCATGAATCCTGACACTGAACTCTTCGGCGGGAATACCGCGTCTTTTGAGCGTGGCAATAAAGTTTTCGGCGACGGTGATGAATCCATCGCGCTGCACCGCAAATGCAAATGCACGCGGATCCGCTGAGGCTTGAGCGAATGCTTTCGCGAGACTGGCGACGACTCGCGACAGTTCTTCGTCTGACAGTTTCACACCCCCCAGCGCTTTCAGGGCCGCAGTCGCTTGTGAAACCGACTTAATTGCCTCGAGCTGATCAGTTATTAGTTGGATATGGGATTGAGCTTTGATTTCCTCAGGAGTAAAGCTGCGTTCGGCTAGCAACACCACCATCTGGTAATAGGCACTAAAGTCGGCCACCAACGAATCCTTGCAAACCAGCGTATCGATTTTTGGGAGGACGACGCCTTGGAACATCACTCTAGCGCGGAGAGAATCGAGCGGGATCGTTTTCAATATTGCCTGACTCTGTATCGACAGTCGGTCTAAGCGCAAGTCGAATGCTATTTGCTGATAGCCGGAACGCGTATCCACAAGCGGGCTCCACGATCTTTTCCCGATCGGCTCTTTCACCCGAGATGCGGTTTGAAATGCCTCGTCGAGCAGCTCAAGTTGCCGACGTTTATCGGAGACTAGATTTGCAGACAAAATGGTGAACAATAGATCCGCTTCAACTTCAGGCGCGGCCGATTGCGACAACGAGATTAAGACTTCGAGCCTCTGTCTGACATCGCTCTTGGGTTGGGGCGAAGCCTTATTGCCCACTCCTGAATTGGTTGGACGCTTGTTTGATTCGGATTGGTTTGCGCGAGGAGTTTGCGCCCACCAAGTTCGGCCGGCGCCGAGCACAATCGCAACAGATGCTAGGAAGAGGAAGATAAGTTTTCGCGCATTACTTTTCAGCATCTGGGTTGGATTGAGCCACGAAGCTAAGAGGCCTGTCGTAATCCAGGCAAATTGACCTTGAAGTATTCCGCAACCTCACGTTGCGTACTGTCGGCATAGGCTCCCTTCCTCACTCTCAACGCAATTCCTTGTGATGACACGAGCATGGTCTCGGGGGTTCCATTCAGTTTGTATGCGGCAATGGTTCGGGCGTCGGGATTGACGACTCTTACCGTTGGGAATTTCTGCTCCACGTATTCTTTGAGCCCTTCCTGAGAAAGGGACAGTCCGACAACCCGCACTTTATCGGCAGTCTGGCTGGCAAGCGCCTTAAATTATCTTCGTTCTTATTGCACCAGCCACAGCCAGGTGTGAACACGTAGAGCAGCATCAGTTCACGGGTCGGCCGTTGGCCAGCGCTTTCAAAAGCTGATCGACCAATTCGATCTCTTCATCACTGGGTTCCAGTTCCTTGTATCTATTCAGAGACTGAGTAGCCGCGGGAACATTATTCAGGCGGTGATAGACCAGGGCGAGGTTGTAATAGACCAGCGAGAAGTTCGGCTCGATCTGGATGGCTGCTTCGTAATGCAGACGTGCCAGGGGGAAATCACCCGCGTCGTAATAAAGGTTGGCGAGATTGTAATGCGCCTCTACATGGCGCGGGTCGCTTTTCAGAGACTGGGTAAAATTCTCGAGCGCACCGATCGTCTTGCCGCGATCCAGTTCGATTATCCCCAGATTGCAATAGGCTTCCGCTACATTGTCACCGGCATTGATTGCTTCGACATAAAACTCACTCGCCTTCTCATCGCCCTGCTCATGCAGCATGAGCGCTTCTTCAAAAGGAGTCAGCAGGCGGGCGACCTGTACCTGACGCACTTCAGCACGGAATAAACTCAACTGACCCTGCAGCTCAGCTTCGATCTGCTTGATGGTCAGGCCTTGCGTGCGCATTTCACGCACCCGTCGAAATAAGGTGAGCGCTTGAAAATCATAGGTAAAGTCTCCGCTGTCGCCAGCCGGCGTACCCTGGATGATTCCGGCTTCAGTCCAACGACGGACGGTGCGCTCGCTCAACCCAAAGAGTTGTTTGATTTCGCGAACCGAGTAACTGGATTTGACGCGTTGATAGTCCGCCTTGGCGGGAACCGGCGACGGGAACGGGAGGACCTTGCGAATCTTTTCGGTCATGCGCGGGTTATTAGCCTACACGAAAACCGGTAGATTTGGGAATCAGATTTTTCGATAAAACATCGCGCTCTATCGTCAGGCCGAAACTGCGCTCAGCATTTCACATGGCCCAAAAGCATATAGACGATAATAAAAATAATGATCGTCGAGAGACAGCCGCCGCCCCACTTCCACGCAGCCACTCCCGCCAGACATCCGCGTAAAGGACCTTCCATAATTCCTCCGGGTATCGTCTCAATTTGGAAACCGGCGTTCGACAAACTGAGATCTCATTTTCTTCAGTCGCAATTTCGTCGTGACGAACGCTGTACCTGTCTCATACATCTCGCATCCGGCTCTGTCTAATTTTCAACCCGCTGAAAGCGATTTGATCGTTCTTGCCCGCAATGGCAATAGCGATGCCACAACTTCTCGACCGCAAAATTTGGTCTATGGTCGCAAATATCGTCGACCTTCAGACGCGCCCGGGTCGCGGGGCATTGCGCGTGCATGCACGTTCGGGCCGAGAAAATTTAGACTACGGGGGAGGAACTATGAAAAAGAATCAATTAGACGAACTTTTGTACCAGGCGCTGGAGACCGAGTTGGGCGGAGTGCAGGTATACACGACGGCTCTGCGTTGCGTGGTCAATGAAGAGCTTAAAGAAGAATGGGAAGAATATCTGGAACAGACAAAGAACCACGTGCAAATCGTTGAGGACACCATGGAACAGTTAGGACTGGACACAGAGGTCGAAACTCCGGGACGATTGGTCGTGCGCCACACCGGTGAGTCGCTGGTAAAAGCGATGGAGATGGCGTTGGAATCAGGGGACAAAAACGCGGCGCAATTAGTCGCCGCCGAGTCGGTAACGTTGGCTGAAACCAAGGATCATTTGAATTGGCATCTGATCGGGCAGGCAGCCAAAAAAGCTTCCGGCGATGTTGCCAAAGTCCTAAAGGCGGCTCACGACGAAGTCGAAGATGAAGAGGACGAGCACCTTTATCATACGACCGGCTGGACCCGCGAACTGTGGATCGAATCCCTGGGACTGCCTGCAGTGCTGCCGCCGCCAGAGGAAGTAAAGGACGTGAAAACGGCCATTGGCGCTTCACGTGCCGAACAAGCGCGGTCTCAAATGTTGTAGTTCGGGCGGCAGGAAACCAGCGCTCGATTCGTTATGCCAAAACAAAATAAGCGAGCCGGGGCAACTGCCCGGCTCGCTCCAAACCCCGAGCCGGTGCTGGTCGAAAACGGGTCCGACACTCTCAGAGAACCCGAGAGACGGGACGACCAGGGAGAACCCGAGTCCAGTAATCCACCGCTAAACCAAATCATCGAAAGTTCAAGCGCGAGCTAGTGCCGGTGCACCGCACCTTCGCCCTGCACCCGAGATTGCGGCGTCGATTTCATGCTAATCGCGAGATCGGCCTGCTTGATTCCGTCGACTGAGCCCGTCAGCGGCGCATCAGCTTCCGTCTGGATGACAGTCGCGATCCAGTCAGGTTTGGCCCCACCCTGGCACATTGCCCAGCGCATGAGAGGTTCCGTCCCAACCACGAGCATGCCGGAGTGATTGTTTCGGTCAGCGTCCTCTTTGGGGTTGTTGTAGAAAAACCCGAGCGACTTGCGCAACAAGAAAATATCGTCTGGCTTGCCGGTTAAGAACGTCCAGCCGGGTCCTACTCCGTGCATCCTGGCAAATGCCCTAAGGTCGCGCGGAGAGTCTTCCTCGGGACTCAGGGTGATCGAATAAAAGAAAATGTCGCGCCCGACACGGCCTTTCAATATGCGCTGCACTTCGGCCAGATTGTGCGTAATGATAGGACAGATGTCTTTACAACGCGCGAACATGAACTGGATAACTACGCGCTTGTCTTTGACCAGATCTGTGTAAAAGTGAACTTTTTTGTTGTCCTGGGTAATCAATTCCACGTTGGGCAGATGGCGCCGCTGGATTAGCTCACGCGGCGAAATGTCCTGGAAGTTGTAGTTCTGTTTGTTCGCCGAGGTTACCTCCTGGGCAAACACACTTGCAGTTCCGGGCAATCCGGTCACTCCTACTGCAGCCGTTGTCGCTCCAGCAGCAGCCAGCCAATTCCTTCTCGTCACTTTACTCATGTCCTTCGCTCCTCTCTCATCTGCGTTGCCTGTTCGGGCCTGCCTGCTGGTTACGGGTTCTGATTGTTGTCGATCACATTCGGCTGCACCTGGAAGAGAAGCATCATGGCGTGATCTTCATGAACGGTGTTGTGACAGTGAATGGGATAATCGCCAACGAAATCGCGAAAGCGGGAGAACGTCGTAAGATCCTCGTCGCCTTGTAGCCGCGTCGTATCTTTCCGCGACACCTCCACGTTCGGCACTCCCGGATACTGAGTGCTGATGCCGCCACCTCCTCCGCCAAAGGGACAGTTCCCACGAGAGTACCTTGAGCTGCCGCTACTGCTGTAGCCGTAGCCCGAGTTAGTGGATCGACGTATGATCCGATGCTGTTCAAGATGCGTGTGAATGGGGTGCTCCCAATCGTCCCGCGGGTTAATGAGTTTCCAGTTTTCAGCGCTGTTCTGTTGGATGGTGAAGCGAAGTTCGTTGCAGTTCGCAAACCTATCGTTGATTGTCCATTGTCCGTTGTCGCGGTCAAACTTGAAGTTGCGCGTGATTCGCGGCGTGATGATGGCGGGCAGTTGGTAGAACTGCGGATGGGTGGCTGGGTCAGCGCTGTTGTCCGTCACCGCGGCACCGATCTGGAATTCCACACAAGAGGTACCCTGGCCTCCGGAGAAGATGCTGCAACTTGGTCCCTGGCCGTCGTCCTGACGCAGACGGTTCTCAAGGCGAACCTTGGTGTGGGTCCCAATCAGATTCTTAACCTGGTTGAAGTCAATGATGATGTCATAACGCTCAGCCACACCGAGTCGAATGCTAGTGACCTGCAGAGGTGTCGGCATCAGGTCGTCGTTAGCAATGACCCAGAAGGGGATCACTGTGCTTGGGCTCAGAGGATCGGTAAGGAAGAGCTCGTAGTAGCGTGATGGTCCTCCGTTCAGAACGCGGAAACGGTAGCGTCGCTTGTTCACACTCAGGAAAGGTTTGAATATCCCGTTGGCCAACTGGACGTCGCCGAGCAAGCCTTTGAAATTGAAGGTATCGAAACAAATTTTTCCGGTCGCCGAGTCCAGCAACTTGTCATTCAGGATGATGGGAATGTCGAACTGCGGATAACTGGGCAGCCGGAAGCCGGTTGTTTCGTCACCCGTGTCGAACTGGTTGAACATTAGCTGGAAACCCGCCAGGCCCTTGTAAACATTCTCAGCGGTGTGGTCCATCCGGTGATCGTGATACCACAGGGTGCTCAACGATTCGTTGATATCGCCATTCGGTTGATGGCTCGAGGCGAACCCCGCCTGCTGCGCGGTATGGTAGTAATCAAAATACTGTCCGCGGAAAAACCACCGGCACGGGCCGCCGTCGCTTTCCGGCGCGGAGTGGAAATTATGTAAATGAGTGGACATTTCTGGGACGCCAAATCCCCCGTTTTGGCTCTGCGTTGGCAATTCATTGAACCGGCGCACCAACCAGGGTTGCTGGTAGCGTGCAACGATGGTGGGCGCGGGAAACGTCGCGACGTCGCTGGCGGCCGATCCGCCCTGGTTGAATCCCCAGATCGTTTGTGCAGGAATGTTTGTGTCTGAAGTGATCCGGAAGTTCGAGTTTGCTCTCATACGCTGCACGAAATATTGCTGCGTCGGATACTGGTTGTAGAACTGAAAGAAATCTGTTCCGGGACGCAACGTGCCATTGAATTGTCCCCGACCCTCATAGCGAAGTCCGGTCGCCGGATTAATCGCGGTGTTAGGGAATAGTTGGGGCGGCGCGCCGAACTGTAAACCCGGATCAGTCAATGGACGCGAGGGCAACTGAGGCGGAATTGGCAGCGGATCGACAAATACTGCGTTGGGTTGCGGGCTGCATCCGACGTCGCAACCGTTGTAGCAACCACCACCGCCGTAGCTACTGGACGCGACTTGTGCGTGCGTCAATCCGCCTTTCGGGATCAGAACCCCTGCCGTCGTCATCAGGCCCATCTTGATAAGATCGCGACGGGTGAAGCCTTCCTTTACCAATTCCAGGCGGTTGCCGAGAGCTTGTTGCGCTTCTCTCTCTCGTCTTCTGTTCCTCTTTGAGATGAAAGCCATAGAGAACCTCCGGAGATGCGGGCATGGCTTTGCGCCCGTCAGGTTTAAGTACTATTTGGTTTTTTGAAACTGCGCGGTCTATCGCTGGGAAACCCTACGCCTTGGAAGATCTACCGCTTGAAGACAGGAATCTTATCGGCACTAGCACGATGAATAGCGAAAGATGGCGCGTACTCTATTCCGGTGCGAGTTCTCTGTCAAGAGGTTTCTCTTGAAATTCGAACTGCCGCAGTCGATGAGGTATGTTTCGTCGCGGACGCGATGGGATCACAGGGACGCGATGGGATCACAGGATAGAGCCGGCGAAAAGTTAGTCAGTCAAGTGGGTGCTTGTCCATACCGGCTCGGGGCTTTCTTTCACAGCGCTTTCATCAAATGAAAGAGCGGCCACTCGCGGGCCGCTCTTTTTCTTTCCCCAAAGAAAATCTCAGCGCAATAAGTCAGTCCGTCTTCTTGTTCGTGTTGCCAGCCTTATTGGTATTCGCCGGTTTTGCTCCAGGAACAACTTTTAGCTGGTTAACTACCTTCTTAACCCCATCGGTTTCTTTGGCGATGCGTTCAGCTTCGCTTTTCGCGTCGGGAGTATCGACGGTGCCGCGCAAAGTAACCTCGTTGTTAACAACATCGACGTTGATTTTTCGCTCGGGCGTCTGCGTGTCTCCGATCAGTTTGGCCACGATCTTGGTATGAATCCAGGCATCGTCCAGTGTGTCACCGATCGTTTCCTTGTTAGCCTTCGCCCGAGCCCGTTCTTCACGGGCCTGTTCTTCTGTATACTTTGGCGTCGCCGTTGGAGTCGCCTCAGCCCTTGGCGTACTCATATTGGCGTTGGCGTTTGTATTCGTGCGGTCGTTTGAATTCACCGCCGTATCGTTACAAGCCGCGACGCTCAGAATTAATGCGGTCAACGTCGTTAACAGCAACAGTCTACTGATCATCATTCTCCCTTTCTGCAACGGCACTGTGCTCAAACAAAATGAATCGCCAGCATCACCGTTTGCTGGCGATTCTGTCGCCGAGATTCTCTATAGCCTCGCCGACTTTCCTTCGAGCCTTGCCTACTTTTTGTTGAACCTTTCCCTCAAACCGCTCCTGCTCTCCACTATCCTGCAGGTCGCGGTCGCCGGCTAACTTACCAAGATGTTTTTTTGCCGTGCCGGCAATTTGTTTCCCTTTACCTTTGACCTCGTCTTCATATCGCATAGCTTCCCCTTTGACCCTTGCCTACGCTCCGTCGGGAAACGTTTAGTTTGTTAGATTGACTTAGATTGCCGCTCGGCGACCGGTGATCAATTGAAGAATCAATACGACCAACGCGACTAGCAGCAACAGGTGTATCAAGCTACCGCCGATTCCACCAATCAAACCTAACAGCCACAAAATCAATAACACCACCAGAATTGTCCACAGCATGTCTTTGAATCGTCCTTTCTTTCCAACCGAATGCGCTTACGAAAAGGGTGGGGAGCATTTACTGTGCCGCGAAGGGTAATTACGTTCTGAAGGCCCAGATGGACTCCGCTTGAACTAAAACGGAACAAGAATGCATCGATCTCGAACCTTCTCTATTACGGGGGATTCTTCTGACCTTTGAGGCGGCCTATGGCAGGCTGGGCGGTTGGTCTTTAGGTCTCGCTGGACTCCAGCTCGCAGTTGATTTCACCGCCCAGGAGAATCGCTGCTCCCGTTAAGTAAAACCACAGCATCAAAATAATTAAGGCCCCCAACGATCCATACGTCGCGTTATACGAATCAAAAAAGTGCAGGTAGAGACGGAAGCCGAGCGAGACGACCATCCACAGAGTAATGGCAATCAACACGCCGGGCGAAAACCAGCGTCGCCGGAAATCGGAAGCGGGCAAGCGTTTGCCCCGGCGTTTGGCCGAAAGGTTGGGACCTAACTGGTAGATAAGAGAAAAGGCAATGAACACGAACGTAAGGGAGATCGGCCATTGCAGAATTTTCCAGGCCCAGGTGAACGCGGGACCTTCGTGAATAAAGTCCGCGAGAAAATTTCCGAGTTGGCCACCATAAAGCACCAGCAGCAGCGCGGAAATAATCAAAAGCGCAATCGCGATCGTCAGCCCTATTGATATCAACCGCACCTTCCACCAGGGACGCGTCTCGGGCACGTCGTAGGCAGCGTTAAGGGCCTGAGACAAAGCATTGATTCCGCTAGAGGCGGCCCACAATGCCGCCAGCAGGCCAAACCATAACTTACCTCCGCCCCGACTCTCGGTGACTTGATCGATCGTCGCCACCACCAACTGAAGCGCTGCGCTGGGCATTATCGATCCGAGATAGGTGATGAGTTTATGGCGCAGATGAGAGCCTGCGCCGGCCATATAACCGAAAAGAGTAATCAGAAAAAGCAGCAGTGGAAAGATCGCGAGCAGGAAATAGTACGACAACTGGGCGGCCCGGCCGAGGATTTCGTCTTCTTCAGCTCGAGCCCAAATGCGGGTTAGAAAATCTTTGGAGAGCAGTCGCCTGAGCACGGAGCGTTGCCCGCAATACTATTTCACCATGGTGCCTGTGCGGCGCCAGCGCGTGTTG
>JAWWPL010000135.1:0-6820 GCA_033850605.1 Blastocatellia bacterium
GAAGTTACCAATAACGCGATGACTACCGTGAGAATTCCTAGTCTGTGTGATTGCCAAAATTTTCTTGTATTCACTATTTGGGGCTCCTTTGAAATTGCGTGAGAGGTCGTGAGTTCGACCCGGGGCCGGCGAGCACAATTCAACGCCAGCGGGGCTTAAAATCAGAAGATTGTTGAAGCGTGGATCGGGAGCGATGAAGCGGTGAGGAAAACTTATTCCTGGGGGCTTAATTCGTTCGAAACACCACACATTGCCATTTCGGGAACTGACACTGTGCAAATTACAATCTGTAAGCGTTCGCAGTCTATATTAGCGATCTGGTCCTGTCAAAGCGATAAGCGGATATCCCCGGTAATAGTGGTCCCCTGACTTCAGGGCGTTTAGATTACCAGCTTCAGTTGGGCTCTTTCTCAACTAATCAAAGCCCGACTAAAGTCGGTACTCTGAACGCCGCGCATCAAGTGGGACATTACCTAAGGTCTATGCCACTCAACACAGACCAGAGTCCTATGATAAAGTTAAGACGCAATAGTTGAATCACACTTGGAGGCTGATTCTAATGACCTACATTGTTGCCGAACCCTGTGTAAACTGTCGTTATACCGATTGTGCTTTGGTTTGTCCGGTCGATGCATTTCACCTCGACGATGACATGTTGGTGATTCATCCTGAAACCTGCATTGACTGTGACGCGTGCGTTCCCGAGTGTCCGGTAGAAGCGGTGTTCGCCGAAGACAAGTTGCCGGCGGAATGGGCCAGTTTCACTCAGATAAATGCCGACCGTGCGCTGAGCGGTTTGCCTACGATCAATGTCCGACTGGATCCTTTGTGCCAGTAAATCGAGAGTGAATGAAGTAAATCAGGACAGGGCGCGCTGGCCGCGGCCAACTGAAGCTGCTGTCGCGCCCTCTTAGTATTCCGGGAACAAGCCTTGCAACTGAATTCGCGAATTTCAAACCTCCAATTCTTTTCTGAGTCTTTAGGGCGATGCGCGAGCCGGTTAGAATTTGAGATTTGAAATGAAAAAACCCACAAAGCGTTTGATAGGTGGAATAGCTTTGGCAGCCGGTGCAATAGGAGCGATTGGTGCGGTGGCGATGAAAAAGAAGAACTCAAGTTGGGCCCGCCGCAAGAAAGCTAAGACTCCGGACAGCTGGGCGCGCCCCGGGATGGAAGTAGTGTTTCGGGCAGAAGTTATGCCGGGACGTCACACTTCTGAGCGGACTTTTCACGTCACCAGCTTATTGCCCAGCGGACGCGTACTTTTGGATGGAGTTTCCGGCGAACACACCGAGACCGAGTTTCAACCGATCAGATAAATCGGATCTGGTTAAGAGTACCGTCTTGAGGCGGAATCGTTGTTGAGCTAGTCCCGCCTGAAGTCGGAACTCCGAACATCCTCATCTCACCACTCATAGACTCGACCGATTTCCATTACGCTAAGATTGTCCATTCCCAGCTCGGTCAATTCTCGCGCGACGGTTTCGCGGTAAGCAGGTTTCAAATGCACTGCGAGAATATCCATTCCGTTATGACTAAGCTTGCGAAGTTCATCGTGCAGCATTGCCGGCGTCAGATGCTTTGACGCCTGGGCAAGCTCGCGCATTGAGTTTGGGAACGATGCTTCTATGAACAGCGCTTCGAGATGGGCCGCCTGACTGGTGAGCTGCCAGAACTCTTCCGTCTCAGCCGTATCGGAACTAAAAGCGACGGTGATCTGGCCGTCAGAAACCAGTAAGCCCACTGTCGGCACAATATGATTGACGGGGATCGCCGTAACCGTCAGGTGCGCGACCTTGAATTCCTTACCGGTCTCAAACGGGACGTATTCCATTACGTTCCCACGTTCGTTCTTTAGCTCGTCAAACCTGGGGTAAACGTTGTCATTGAAAACGTCGCGTTTCAGCAAATCGATTACTTCCTGAGTAGCGTGAATGCGGATCGGCTGTTCCAGTTCGCCGAAAAGATCGTCAACAAAGATCGGCAAGCTGGCAATATGATCCATATGAGGGTGCGTGACGATCACGTCGCGAACCTGACGGCGTTGGGTTTCGTTAAGCGCAATGCCGATGCTCCCTGCATCAACCGTGACGCGATCGTCAATAAGAAAGCAGGTCAAGCGTTGCGCCGCGTTAGCGTGCCCGGCGGCATCAAACGAGCTAGGTAATAGTTGAATGTGCAAGTATTAGATCTTGTTGGGTTCAGACTCGGTCAAAACAGGGCCACAGTATAAGCTAACCACGGCTAAGGCGCGAGAGTTTTCGCCTTGCTACGTCTGGCGAGGGTCTTTCTGGCCGTAGCCCAGTCGCTGACGTAAATCCTGCAACCGGTAGAGGTATTCGTTCTCGCGCTCTTCGGCCAGTTGCGGATTGCGCCCAAACCCACGCGCGACGCGGCTGCGATGAAAAGCCAGTTCGCTAGCCATTTGGTTGCATTGCCTGCGGGTGCGCCAGCCTGAAAAACCCTCCCTGGTCAACGCCTGCCAGGACATTCCCATCCGGCCACGAATCGAACAGAGCTGTTCGTATTCCTTTTGCTCAAAAAAGCCTTTTTGATAATCGGGATAAAGAAACTGGCGCACGATCCGGCCTTCGCGACGCAACGAGAAGAATATCACCATCAGCGTGACGATAAGAGCGGGCCCCATAATACCAAAGTAGACGGCAAAGAAACCGTAATCGCCGCCATATGTCGCGGAGCCATTCCAGGTTGCGTGCATTAGTACCGCCAGCATGAAACCCATCACCGGCGCAACGACTTTGATAAAGCCATTGTTGGATTGCCGCGACCAGCCAAGCCCTATGCCGGTCATGCTGGTGAACAGCGGATGAGAGAAAGGAGCAGCCATGCCCCGAAGTATTAAGACAAACTTTAGCGTGTCCGTTCCATGTTGCAGTGCCCGGCCGTAGTAGAGAACATTTTCCGTCATCGCAAATCCCAGGCCGACCATGCCGGCGTAAACTATTCCATCGAGGATCCCGTCGAACTCGTCCTTCTTAAACAGAAACAGAATGACAAGAATGAGGGCTTTGGCACTCTCCTCGACGATGGGCGCCGAAATCACGGCGCCGACATTCTCGCCGATTTCGCGGCTGTGAGTAGCGACGGCAGCTATGGTTGCAATGCTGGTATTAAAAATGAAGGCGATGAAAACTGAGATCAGGGCGCCCCAGAAGAATGCCGTAGCCAGCATCCAGAGAGGTTCAGCCTCGTAGCGATCGATCCAAAGCAGCAACATCACATAGATCGGCACTGGCAGAGTGGCGCAGATCAAAGCGATGACCAATTCGGCCGGACCGGTTTCCGAGCCAATCAGCAACAGCAAAATCAGTCCCAGCAAAGCAGCGACCATCACTGCGAACACGGCGAGAATTATTTTGAACGCGCTTTGATGGGCTGAAGATCTAATTACCGGGCGAATAAGTGGACGAGCAGCATTTGGCGTGAACCCGTTATTCATTTGTTTGCCCGAAACTCGCCCGAAATTCCGCCGCAGTATACCTATATTTAGAACCAGCGGCCAGATTTAATTGTGGCATGATTTCAGTCTGTGATCTGATGCATGGACACCCAGACTGGAGTCTGTGCTACCCGATCATCGCGCGCAGGTTAGCGCCCGCCCGCCGTCGATCGAATATGTCGCGCCGGTGATCCACGAGGCTTTTTCTGAAGCAAGATAGAACACCAGCTCGGCTATCTCTTTTGGATCGCCCACCCGTCCGAGTGGATGAGTAGTCTTTGAGTGCTCCAAAAACTTTTCATAGTTTTCGGCGCTCATCCCGCCTCGTTTATGAATTTCCGTGACCACCACACCCGGATTGACGGCGTTGACCCTAACGCCCTGAGGGGCAAGTTCGAGCGCCGCGCAACGCGTCAACTGATCCACTCCGGCTTTGGACACACAGTAGGCCAGAACACCGGGAAAAGAACGCAGCCCGGTTACACTCGATACGTTAACGATGTTGCCTTTGGTCTTGATCAAGTGCGGAACTGCCTGTTGCATCAACTGAAACACGGCGCGCAAATTAACGTTCATCATCGCATCCCAGGCCGCGAGCGCAGTGTTTTCGATAGTGCCGGTAGAGATGTGGCCCGCCGCATTCACTAACACATTCAAGCCGCCAAATTTATTAATCACCGCTTCGATTGCGCGCTGCGTCTCGTCAGGGTTAGTAACATCGACCATCAGCGCCAACGGTTCGCCTCCAGCTTTCCTGACCGACGTCTCTACCTCACGCAACGCAGTCTGATTCCTGCCGAGCGCGACGACTCGCGCGGACTCTGATGCGAATTTCTCGGCGACGGCGTGGCCAATGCCCGAGGTCGCACCGGTAACGAACACAACTTTGTTGGCAAAGCTATCTTCCATCAAGTCTTCCTTTCTTTACACGAATCTTTACGCGATAATCACAGCTGGGCAGGGATTATGAACAGCACACCGAAAATCGGCCCAGTTGAATTCAGCGCGACATATTGACATACGCGGCATCAGATTGACTATAATTTCACGCGGGACAGAATTCACGCGCCACTAGAGCGCTGACGTTGCCCGGAAT
The DNA here is from genome assembly GCA_033850605.1 of Blastocatellia bacterium. Taxonomy (GTDB): domain Bacteria; phylum Acidobacteriota; class Blastocatellia; order Pyrinomonadales; family Pyrinomonadaceae; genus UBA11740. The sequence goes on from JAWWPL010000135.1 coordinate 4,557, forward strand.
TGAATCTAAGTTAGCAGCATCCCGCCAGTCTCAAATAACTGCATTTCCCTTTTTGAACTCAGACAGATTGAACTCACAGACGCGACGTGTCGATCGAACCGAACGAACCAGGTGTTTACTCGTCAAGGGGATCGAGTATGCGGCGAGAGTCTTCTTTCCCGGGCTCGCGCGGCCCGGCGCGAGCGCCATCCGGATCCGGGTTCATGGCGGCGGCTGCGGGCGCCTCCGCCGCATTGTTCTTCCTGCTCTGGTGGATATTGCAGGGTGAAGATACTCCCTGGATACCAGCTGGCCTGGCCGCCAGCGTAGTCATGCTGGTCGCTGCTTCAGCTCGGCTGGCAACGGTGCGCCGATCACGATTACGCTCTGTTCGCGAACAACACAGTGATGAATGGCGAGTTCGTCCCGGGCGGGGATCATCGGGTAACGTACAGTCGACCAGCCGTCATTCCGCGGCCCTGCGTGCACTGCAACGAAAATCCGCCGATGCCGATGCCAGGGACCTGCCGCCTCAAGCGCATCGAGAGCTCTATGATCTATGCACGGAATACCTCCAGGGCGCGGAACAGACCTGGCAATCGCCGGGTTTGTCGGCCGAAGGACGCCTCGCTCTGCGCGCCGGGCAGGAACGGGTGCGAACCTTGCAAAAACATCACCTGCTGACGTGGGCCAGGGGTTCAGCGCGAGCCTTTACCCACGAGGCGCAGCAGCGCGTCCGCCTTTATGAAAAGGTCGAGACGGCTCATCGTGCGCTAGAATGTATTGATTCGGCTTTAAAGATTTACCCTGACGAAGAGGAACTTAAGGTTTCAGCGCGTGCGGTACGCGATTTCATAACCTCGAGCAGAGTGGCGCATTGGGTCGAGTTAGCCGAGCGGGCGGCCTTCAAGGGCTATTATCGGCGGGCGATCGATCGCTATCGTGATGCGTTGTTTTATCTGACTCGAGACGGCAACGACCACGACCGCGAAGCAGGAGCGGAACGAATCACTCGAGAAATTGCGCTCTTAAGAGCGCGGCTGGCCACTGGACGAGATACTGTTAATCCTTCTCACACCAATCGGCCCGAGGGACCACGGGAATAACCTCGGCGTGAAGGGCCGACTAGTCGAAAATCCGTAAGAGAGAAGCGAAAACCAAGATGCTAAGCAGAAAGTGTCCCAGGTGCGGGAGCAACAAGATTCGTCCGGGCTATCGACGCATGCCGTGGTTCCTGCGAATGTTTGGCATCCATCATCTTTTGTGCGATCATTGCAACTGGTTATTTACAGGATTTGGACTCCCAGGGATGGGCGGGCGCCGCGACAAACGACGAAGTCGTTGACGATTGCTTATCGTTTCTTTAGTTCGATCCTGGATGATCTGTCGCCCACGGCTCCAGGTCCTGGGCTTTTCGCGAACTAACAAGTTTTGAGGTTAAGGCTATGGCTAGGAAAAATCTGATCCTCTTCGCGCTCCTGATGAGTTTGGGCACGAGTGTGTTTGTGCTGGCTCAGGAACAAAGCTCATCCGGTTCGATGTCTGCCGTGGATTCGCAGGGAATCAGGACCTACCTGCTGGGCCCCGGTGACATATTGGACGTACGAGTCTTTGGCCAATCGGATCTGAATTCAACGGTAGAGATTGACTCGGACGGAAATATTTCGTCGCTGCCGTTCCTGGAAGCGCCGATTCGAGCACAGTGCCGCTCTGACAAAGATGTCCAGCGCGATATCACCAAGGCCTATGGAAAATATATCCTGAATCCGCAGGTTAGCGTTCGCATTTCTGAACGCAAGAGCCGTCAGCCGGCAACTATTTCGGGCGCCGTCAAGGCACCGATGCAGGTGACGATGCTGCGTAAGGTTCGGCTCCACGAGTTAATCACAAAAGCGGGTGGTTGGACTGAGCGCGCCAGTGGAACAATCCAGATCATGCATACGGAATCCGAAATGTGTCCGGATCCCTCAGAACTCTTCCAGAAGACCGCACTGTCCTCAAACGGAAACTTTGGGATTACTATTTTCAAAATAAGCGATCTCAAGTTGGGTAGGGAAGAGGCCGATCCCGTTATTAGGCCCGGAGACATTGTTATCGTGACTGAGGCCGAGCCGATATACGTAATGGGCGCGGTGATGGCTGGTCGTGAGCTACCCCTGAGAGACCAGCTTACCCTGGGCCGGGCGATCGCCATGGCCGGTGGACCGCAAAGGCTGGCTAATACGAGCGAAGTACATATCTATCGGACAAAGGACGGCGTCGCAGGTCAGGAAGATTTGAAATAT
>JAWWPL010000144.1:0-3640 GCA_033850605.1 Blastocatellia bacterium
TGAGCTAACGATGACGACCCGCCCAAAGCTCTGTGCCTTCATCGCTGGTACAGCTGCCCGACAAGCTGCCCATGTACCTTTCAAATTCAAATCCATCGTTCGATCCCAGGCGTCCTCGCTCAAGGCGTCGACCGCTCCGCCTTCCCAAATGCCGGCATTACATACGAGGAAATCCAGCCGGCCGAACTTTTTGATTACTTCCTGGATCAAATGCTCGGCTTCAGCCAGGCGTGAGACATCGGCGCGAACAGCCAACGCGTCGACGCCGGACTTCTGCGCTTCAGCAACCGCGGCCGACGCGGCTTCGTCATCCTTCACGTAATTAATAACAACATTCGCGCCGAGCGTGGCAAAGCAGTTCACCGCGGCGCGTCCGATGCCACGCGAGCCGCCAGTCACTAGTGCGACTCGGTCGTTGAGATTCAGGGAGGCGAGTAGGGTTGGCGAAGTTTCCAAGATAGTCTCTTTCGAGGTAGTGATTTGTATTGGGTTCGGTTTCCGCAGTGTGGTTTATAAAGTTGCCGTCAATGCAGTCGCGGGCGCGGCCCTCTTCTTTTCCGAGTACAAGCGCGCTTCAGCAATGAATCGGCCGAAGAGTGACTGGGAGAACGGATCCCGTTCCCAACCGAGTTCCGGATGCCATTGAACCCCGAGGACGAACCGATCGCTGCGCGGATCTTCAACGGCTTCGACCAGTCCGTCCGGGGCCCAGGCGGTTGCCACCAATTCCCTGCCCAGATTTTCAATGGCCTGGTGATGATGGCTGTTGACAGGCGCGTTCACTGTTTTGGCCAGTTGCCCGATGATGCTGTCCTCCAATAGACGCACCCGATGTGAGTGGCGATCGCGAGGCGCGCCTTGTTCGTGCTTGATAGCGTCGGCGTGCTGACTAGCAATGTCTTGAATTAGGGTTCCTCCGCGCGAAACATTCAAAGCCTGAAGGCCGAAGCAGATTCCGAAGATGGGCATCGCGAGGCTTTCGGCCTTAGCGAGGGCCAGCATGTCCGTCTCGTCTTTTTCCGGATGGACGGCGCCGAGCTGCGGGTGTGGCTCCCTGCCATAGCGCAGCGGATCGACATCGGAGTTGCTTCCCGGAAGCAGCAGACCATCAAGATCAGCCACCACCCGGCTCACAAAATCGGGCCGCGGAATCAAGGCGATGTGAACAGGTATCCCGCCGGCGGCCTCGACAGCCTCGCTGTAATGTCGCGCCAGATAGAATCGATTAGTTTCGAGTTCAAGGCGCATCGTGATTCCAATGCGCGGCCGTAGCTGTAATTCCATTCGTCCGAGGTATCCTTCAAACTAAGACAGTGAACTTTTCCTGATGATAGTGGACATGATAACGCAAACCCATTGCAGCTTCCCAATCAGTACAGTCAGTACAGTTTCGGACAGTTTCGCTCGACCGCCATGGAGTCAGTACCGAGAGCGGTAGCGACCGGGTCTCACTCATTAGCAAGATTAGGATCGCTAATTATTCTTACCCGGTCGCTACCGCTCTCGGTACTGACCGCATCGCCAAACTAGAGAAATCTTCCAAACGGAGGGAGTATCGCACACTCTCGGGCGCATCGCTTGACTAATCTTCGCGCGTGTTCCTATAGTCTTGTTTCATCGATGAGCAAAAAAAACTCCTTGCAAGTGCGTAGCACAACCGTGCTGCTGGTCCGACGTGATGGACGAGTCGCGATGGCCGGGGACGGCCAGGTGACTGTCGGCGAGACCGTCATGAAAGCCAGCGCCAGAAAAGTGCGCCGCCTCTATAACGACAAAATCCTGGCCGGGTTTGCCGGCGCAACGGGAGATGCCTTTTCGCTCCTGACCCGCTTCGAGGGAAAGCTCGAGCAGTATCATGGCAACCTGGAACGCGGGGCGATTGAGCTAAGCAAAGAGTGGCGAACCGATAAGATACTACGGCACCTTGAAGCCCTGCTGGTGGTAGCCGATGAAAAGAGTTCGTTCCTGCTGTCCGGCAACGGGGATGTGATATCTCCGGACGATGGCGTGCTGGCAATTGGATCGGGTGGATCTTACGCCCTCGCGGCCGCGCGGGCGCTCGTGGCTAACACCAAGCTCTCGGCGCGCGAGATAGCAGTGGAAGCGATGCGTATCGCCGGCGACATCTGCATCTATAGCAACTCGAACATCGTAGTCGAAGAGTTGTGATCAAGGAGTAATTCAAGGTTGTTCTGAAGAGTTGGCCGTCGACACTTCCAAAGTATTTTATCCCGAACCGGTGTTGATGTAGACAATGGTTATCTATCTGGCAGGTGATACGGAAGAGCAAGAGGCGCGTCTTGATGAGATGACGCCACGACAGATCGTGGCCGAGCTCGATAAGCATGTCGTCGGACAGAATGCGGCGAAGCGCGCTGTGGCAATTGCTCTGCGGAACCGCGTGCGCCGCAAGAAGCTTCCGGCCGACCTTGCCGCTGATGTAATTCCCAAGAACATCATCATGATTGGTTCGACCGGTGTCGGTAAGACCGAAATCGCACGCCGCCTGGCGCGCATGTCGAACTCCCCTTTTCTGAAAGTCGAAGCGTCAAAGTTTACCGAGGTCGGCTATGTCGGCCGCGATGTCGAAAGCATGATTCGCGATCTGACCGAGATTGCGGTCGAGATGACGCGGCAGGAGAAGATCGAAGAGATCGCGGACAAGGCGGAGCTTAATGTCGAGGAGCGTATCCTGGATATCCTGTTGCCGCCGCCCAAGTCATCCTCGGCCAGTCCCCTCTTTGATTTCGACTCGGGAGAAACAACTGCTCCGGTCCTGGTGCCGGACTCAGAGCCTAAGGATGAAAACTTTGCGCGCACCCGCGAGAAGCTGCGCACTCAACTTCGAGCGGGTAAGCTCGACAATCGCCTGGTTGAGATGGAAGTGCGCGAGAAAAACTTCCCCACCATTGAATTTGCCGGACCCATGGGCGTCGAGGAAATGGGCATCAACATGAAGGACATGCTCGGCAACATGTTCCAGGGACGCAGCAAACGACGCAAGATGCGCGTCGATGAAGCGATGGAATACCTGATGCAGGAAGAGGAAGAGCGGCTCATCGATATGGACGCCGTGGCGCGGGCTGCCCTGGAACGCGTCGAATCGTCGGGTATCATTTTTCTGGATGAGATCGATAAGATCGCCGGCCGCGAATCGGGTCATGGCCCGGATGTTTCGCGCGAAGGCGTGCAACGCGACATCCTGCCGATAGTCGAAGGTACCACCGTGAACACACGCTATGGAATGGTGCGCACGGATCACATTTTGTTCGTGGCCGCGGGAGCTTTTCATGTTTCCAAGCCGTCGGACCTGATCCCCGAGTTACAGGGGCGCTTCCCGATTCGCGTGGAACTGGAATCGCTGACGATCGAAGATTTCAAACGTATTCTGGTCGAACCGAAGAATTCATTAGTGAAGCAATACCTGGCGCTGATGGAGACCGAAGGCGTGAAGCTTGATTTCACGAAGGATGCCATCGATGCCGTCGCTAACTTTGCCGCCCGCGTTAATCAAAACACCGAAGATATAGGCGCCCGGCGTTTGCACACAATTATGGAGCGACTGCTGGACGAAATCAGTTTTGAGGGGCCGGACCTTGAACCAAAGAATAAGACTATCGACGCCGCATACGTCGAACTG
>JAWWPL010000145.1:0-33261 GCA_033850605.1 Blastocatellia bacterium
GGTTCCAGCGCTCTTCAGTGCCGACGCTCGTGGTTCCTGGACGACGTCGAGACGAAAGCTGAGCTCCCTGAAGATTTTGCCCATCATCAAGTCCATTGGTGGACAGCGCTATATTTCATGTGTAGTATATATATCTCATAGACGCTATTTTCTGCAAGTGATAAACAACAACGCCTGAGGAGGGCGCGCCTTATTATTGAAATTCGAGTAGATGAGATCCTGGCAGAGCAAGGCAGAACATTTTATTGGTTGGCAAAACAGACCGGCATCAGCCACACAACTTTGTGGCGTCTGAAGAAAGGCAAGGCCTTCGGCATGAATCTCGACACGCTGGAAAAGATGTGTCGCGTGCTTGAATGTCAGCCCGGCGACATACTGACTTTCGCGAGCCAAAAGAAGCGCGGTCCAAAAAAAGCCAGAAACAAAATCAAACCATGATCATTAAAGAGAAGCCTTTTACTTTTAGATTTGTCGAGGCCGAGAACAACGTCGCTCTCGAACTAACGAATAGTACCGATCGCACGCTCAAGTGCATTGAAGTTCTGACTGTTTTTTTGAAGGACGAGATAACGCCCGGCGGCGGCCCGTCGCAGGCTCATATTCGATTTGACGCCATCGAGCGGATTCTGCCCGCCGAGAAATCGATTATGCCGCACCGAACATGGATCAACGGTAAACCAGTTGCTAATGAACGCGATCTATTGGAAAGGCTACTACTGATCGCCGGGGAGCCCCATCCTTACGTGCTGGACATTTCCTGGCAGGACGCTGACGGGAAAACGCGTTTTCAACGAATCCCAGTCGGCCACTCGCGCCCCCTCGCGGTTTGACACAATCGATGAGGATGGCTGTCGAGACCCTCAAGCGCCTCCCGAAGCTACCAAAGTCCGGAAGCGACAGCGCTTTCCTCGTCGTACGACTGGGTTCAAAACTCATCTCTCGCCTAACTATCCTCATTTCCCTCCAAGTGTCGGGCTATTCCTGCAAGCAGAAGGGTTTCGAATAACGCCCCCTCTTTCTCAAATCGCTTTCCAGTCAGCAAAAATCCCAATTCGATCCATGGCATTGTGGTTGCTCTAGTTAGACGGAGTGAGACCAAACTGAATTTGCGACAGCGATTCCAATCGCGACAGCGCGAGTAGTATCGCAATCTTTTTGAGGAGTTTATGAGAACACTATCGTGGTTAATATCGGGACTGCTTTTGTTAGGACCGGCACTGCAAACCGTAAGCGCGCATCAACCGGACAACAAGCAAACGTCCAACGTAGAAAAAGTCAAAATCAAAATTGCCAAGCTGGGAGTTGGAGAGAAAGCCCGGGCAACAATCACAACCAGAGACGGCTCGAAAATAAAAGGTTATGTCTACAGCGCCGGCGACGACGATTTCATAATGCGCGATCGCAAGACTAACTCACCCACCACCATCCGCTATGCTGATGTGACCAATGTTGACGGAAGCCGTGGGCATTCAGTGGCGAGGAATGTCCTGATCATCGCCGGCATCGGCACCGCAATCGTTCTCGCTTCAGTGTATTTTGCGATTGCGCGCAACGAACGATGAGCTTAAGACTCTTATCAATTAAGTCTTTCTAACAAACTTCAGCGCCACGCCATTCATGCAGTAGCGCAGTCCGGTAGGTTTCGGTCCATCATCGAAGACGTGTCCGGAATGGGCGTCGCATCGCGCGCAGAGCACTTCGGTGCGCGTCATCGATAGGCTGTTATCAACCTGTTCGCGCACGTTTTCCTTCTTGATTGGCGCCCAGAAACTCGGCCAGCCAGTCCCGGAATCAAATTTCGTAGCAGAGCTAAATAGCGGCAGTTCGCACGCAGCGCACACAAAGGTACCTTTCTCGTGAATATCGTTGAGCGGGCTTGAGTAAGGCGCTTCGGTTCCCTTCTGTCGCATTACGTTGTACTGATCGGCTGTCAGTATCTGCTTCCATTCAGCATCCGTCTTAATGACTTTCTTGATTCCCTTATCGGCTTGAGCACCTTTCGAGCTCCCGGCCTTTTGGAGAGCCGCGGCGACAGGAAATCCGGAAAGCGCCGCAAATGTTCCGAGCATCAGGGAAGATGAAAGAAAGTAACGTCTGTTCATATGTGACCTCATGATATTGCGTTTCGCCCCGTCAACCCAAATTACGTCCACGCTTAGTCAATCGGATTTCCAAAATTAAATTTTCTGATCGCGATACAAATCTTCCACGCGAACTGAACCAAACGATCCACGAAATCACACGAAAGGACTCGAAACAGGAGCATTCCTGGTATTGCTTAGTGTGGGTTCGTGGATCGCAGTCCTTTTCCTGGCAGTTTCTGTGGTTTGCTCAGCCGTTCAGCAGCTTCGCGTTAAGCTTGATATTCGTACCCGCCAGGGCCTGTGACACCGGGCAATTCTTTTTGGCACTCTCTGCTTGTTCGAGGAAAGCTGCTTCTTCGATATTCGGGATCTCGGCTTCGGTAGTGAGCTCAATCGTGGTGATCTTGAATGCTTCGCCAACCTTCTCGAGACTGACACTCGCATTGGTGCTGATTCGAGTCGGATTGAACCCAGCACGCGTCAAGCCGGCCGCCAGAGCCATCGAAAAACATCCGGCGTGCGCGGCCCCGATTAACTCTTCCGGGTTTGTCCCGGTGCCTTCTTCAAACCGCGACGCAAAAGAATATTGACCTTCAAAAGCGCCGCTGCCCAACTTGACCCGGCCCTTACCGTCTTTGAGTGTACCTTCCCAGACCGCGCTCGCTGTGCGTTTAGCCATGTTCCTTCTCCTTGAATTTAGTTTTAATGATTGTAGCCCGACGATCGAAGCGTTTGAAAGCGCGGAGCAGGACAGCCGGTCTAGTGTGACTACGAGTGAGCCTTTTGCGGCTTTGCCGCTTGATGTGCGGAAGCCTCCGGCCTTCCGGGAGCTGGTTTTGATTGATAGTTGGGGCTACGCCCCAGGTTCGGGGGGCGCAGCCCGAAGTCTCTAAGGACGCCACTCGGAAAGGCAGAGCCTTTCCGCACATCAAGCGGCAGAGCCGCAAACGTTCAACCGGGCCATAGAAAAAGCCCCCGGCGATAATCTGCCGGAGGCCTGTGAGAAGCAGTGATCTGCTACTTAGTAACGCGAACCGCCACCACCACCGCGATCTTCGCGGGGCTTGGCTTCATTGACCTTCAGCGCGCGTCCATCCAGGTCTTTACCATTGAACTGCTGAATGGCAGCAGCGCCTTCTTCCTTCGTCTGCATCTCGACGAAGCCGAAGCCGCGCGAACGACCTGTTTCGCGATCTTCGATCAAGGAAACGCTTTCGACCGTGCCCGCTTGCGCGAACATTGTCTGCAGCTGCTCACTTGTGGTCTGGAACGCGAGATTACCAACATAAAGTTTCGTAGACATAATTTTTCTTACCTTTTCCCCCTTTGGGGTCTCATCGAAGGGACTGCTCCCTGGGCGAGTAAACAGAAGCCGCATGCGAACATGGTAGCTTCCCAATTTGCTAAAGGACGTTGGGATTACATATCCATGCCGCCGGGCATTGCCCGTGGCTTATCATCTTCCTGTAGCTCAGAAATAAGGGCCTCAGTTGTGAGCATTAAGCCCGCGATTGAGGCGGCGTTTTGTAACGCGCAACGCGTGACTTTCGCGGGATCAATAATCCCCGCCGCCACCAGGTCCTCGAAAGTTTCAGTCGCGGCGTTGTAGCCATAGTTGGCGTCTTTGCTGGCGCGAACCTTTTCGACTATCACCGCTCCTTCTTTACCGGCGTTGAATACGATCTGACGCAGCGGCTCTTCCAACGCGCGCCTGATAATGTTGACGCCAATCTGCTCGTCTTCATCGCCAATCGCTTCGCCATCTGCATTCGTTTCAAATGCCTTGAATTTGTCCAGCGCCTTTGCCGCGCGGATTAGCGCCACGCCGCCGCCCGCCACGATGCCCTCTTCAACAGCCGCGCGAGTGGCGTTCATCGCGTCTTCAACGCGCGCCTTCTTCTCTTTAAGTTCAGTCTCAGTGGCCGCGCCGACGCGAATCACTGCCACGCCGCCGACGAGTTTCGCCAGACGCTCCTGCAGTTTCTCGCGGTCATAGTCAGACGAGCTATCTTCGATCTGGGCCTTAAGTGTTTTCACCCGGCCCTTCAGATCATCCGTGTTGCCGGCTCCGTCGACAATGATCGTGTTTTCTTTATTGATCGTCACCTTCTTGGCACGGCCGAGGTCGGCGACAGTGATGTTCTCGAGTTTGATGCCGAGGTCTTCACTGATTACTTTGGCTCCGGTTAGGACTGCAATGTCTTGAAGCATCTCTTTGCGTCGATCGCCAAAGCCTGGCGCCTTGACTGCCGCCACGTTGATCGTGCCGCGCAGTTTGTTGACGACCAGTGTTGCCAGGGCTTCCCCTTCAACGTCTTCAGCAATAATGAGGATCGGCTTGCTGAGTTTGGCCACCTGCTCCAGGATTGGCAGCAAGTCTCTCATCGAAGAAATTTTCTTTTCGCTTAAGAGAATGACTGGATTCTGGAGGACGGCTTCCATCTTTTCGGCGTCGGTAATGAAGTAGGGCGACAAGAAGCCGCGATCAAACTGCATACCTTCGACAAATTCCAAATCCGTTTCCATCGTCTTCGCGTCTTCGACGGTGATCACGCCATCTTTGCCGACCTTTTCCATTGCCGCGGCGATTAGCTCGCCGATAGCGGCGTCACCGTTGGCCGAAATCGTGCCGACCTGGGCAATCATGTCGCCGGCGACCGGCTTTGAAAGCTTCTTAATCGCGGCGGTCGCGCGCTCAACCGCTTTGTCGATGCCGCGCTTCAGGGCCATTGGGTTTGCGCCCGCGGCGACCGTTTTCACGCCCTCGCGATAGATCGCCTGCGCCAGTACAGTCGCGGTAGTAGTGCCGTCACCAGCAATATCACTGGTCTTTGACGCCACTTCGCGCACCATCTGCGCGCCCATGTTTTCCAGGGGGTCTTTGAGATCAATCTCTTTCGCCACGGTCACACCATCTTTGGTGATCGTCGGGCTGCCGTAGGTTTTACCAAGGACGACGTTGCGCCCTTTGGGACCGAGCGTGATTTTCACTGCATCGGCTAATTGATTTACGCCGCGCAGAATTGCCGCGCGAGATTCTTCACCATGAACTATTTGCTTTGCCATATCTTTTTATCTTTTCTCCAAATCAAAAGTTGTTTTCTAAAACGCTGGAATTAACCACAGATGCACACGGATGAACACGGATAAAAAAGTCAGACTGGAATACGTCTTTGAATCTGTGTGTATCCGTGTTCATCTGTGGTTAAGACCTATCTAGCGTTCTTCTTGCCACCGGCAGCCGCACCAGCGCGGGTGATGATTCCGAGAATCTCGTCCTCGCGCATAATCAACAGGTCTTCGCCGTCGATCTTGATTTCCGAACTGCTGTATTTGCCAAAGAGGACCCGATCGCCCGTCTTAACATCGAGGGGCTGGCGGGTTCCGTCTTCCTTGTATTTTCCTTCTCCCGCCGCGATGACTTCGCCTTCCTGCGGTTTTTCTTTCGCGGTGTCGGGAATGATGATGCCGCCGCGAATCTGCTCGCCTTCGTCAATGCGCTTTACAATCACGCGGTCGTGTAGTGGTGTGATATTCGTCTTCATAATCTGATTTTTTCCTTAAAGGGTCTACAAAGTTCGACCCGGACAAGTGCCAATCAAAAGCTGATGTTGCGAAAGTATGTCGTTCGGGCTTTCTTAGAAATTGAGCTGTGGATTATCAGGTGATCTGGAAGATCCCAGAGGAGCTGAGAGCGGAGTAAGCTGAACTCGGTTCGACTCCCACCTTACGCTACCGGCGCCTATATGTCAACCACGGGATATATTGTGCATCGGCAATAGCTTTAAGGATGGGGTTCGGTACAGAACCGGGAGTGGTAGCGACCAGGTCAAAAACTCAACTTGACTCTCATTCTGGACCGCAGCGATGATTGCGTGGCTCTGCCGCCCGATGTGCGGAAAGGCTCCGCCTTTCCGTCCAGGTTGTTTGACTTTGTCGGGGCTACGCCCCAGATTCCCGCGAGGTCAGCATACGCGCGTGAACTCATTGGTTGATCGCCAGAGCCCCGATAAAATTAAGCTTTTCCGATTCCACTCCACAACTTCAGAGGTTCGCTTCACGGCATCAATTCACGATTCATCCCTTCAACGCTTCTCGCCACCGTTTGCCGGTGCACGCACGAATACCCCGTGAGAGAGCAAACAGCTCATCTCACGAGGTAGCGGGAATACCATGGCAATCAGTGTGGATGGACGCTGACCCCGGTTTCGCTCCCACTGGTCCTAATGACAGCGGGTACCAATGGGACGCGGGTTCGGTAGACCCGGGTCACCTTCGAGGCAGGGAATAGCACTCAGATACTCGTAGATCGCGTGAAGATCTTTGTCCGTCATGTCCTGAAATGCCGGCCATGGCATGACTTGAAGAAACGGCCCAAACTGGGGATGTGCTTGATCTGGATCAATACCAGTCCGCATGATCGCGCTGAATTCTTCAAACGATGCCCCACCTTCCGATCGGCCCGTCTTATCGGGAGTTAAGTTGCGCGGGAGGAACGGACCAAATAATGGTGTCCCACCGGCAAGGTATCCAGCCGGATCGACCTGTTTCGGCTGTCCCTGATATGGATCGTGCCCAGGCAGATAGGGAGAGGAAGTGGTGACATTAGCGAAATGGCAGCCATTGCAGTCGGCAACCGCGTTTACAATATAGCTACCCAGACCGACCAGCTCCCGATTCCGGCCTCGCAGATTTAGATTAACTGGAGCGATCTCTAAGCCCCGTTTGATTTTGCTCTCATCGTTGTCTTTGTCGTCTATGGCACCTGCTCGTCCAAGCGGCGCGCCCATGAGCACGACACCGAAGCCGAGAACGGCAAGCAACAAAGTAAATAATAAGTTTCGTTTCACAGTGTGACCTCCTGAGGTGAAATGGATAGGTTCGGGACCGATTAGACAGTGCCGCACATTCAGAACAGCACCTGCCTTCCGGGTTAACACCGTATGTGTTGGCGGGCAGACTACTCCTGACTAATCGATGCGTCAATAGTCTTCAGCACTAGTGCTGTGATCTTTCCCACTGCTAAATTCTTTGTTACTCGCAGTACTTGCCGTAGGCCGGACGGTTTCCCTTGTCCTGTGCTTCCTTCTGCGTCATGTACTCACCGGTCTTCGTATTGCCATACCATCGCGTACCTGGACAGTGATAGACGGGGGGTATTAACCCAGACTCTGACTGACGGTTTTCCCCCATGCTGACCAGAAATCGTCGAGCCGGTTAGGGCTGCTGTTGAACTTGTTGGAGTGAATACGGAGCCGAGGATTAACGTAGCAAGAAGACAAGAGAGTGCCAGGAGTTTTCGCATTGGCTAAGTCCTTTCGTGAGGAACGCGGTAAAGCGCGTGAAGCGTACTCTTAGCCCTTTTAGCTGTCAATTCTTACGTAGAGCAGGTGGAATGCCCATCCATTCCATTGGCGATTCACGTCCCTCATCGTGTTATACTTCGCCGCAAGGACTCCTAAAGATGTCGCAAGCATTGCCACTGCCACCACCAGGTTTTGACGCGCTCTCAGTCGATGAACAGATCGACTACGTGCAATCCCTCTGGGACCACATCGCCGCGCGGCCCGAAGACGTTCCAGTCCCCGATTGGCATCGTGAAGTGTTAGCTGAACGACTAGCTGCGCATGAAGCAAATGACGATCAAGGCCAGGACTGGGAAGATTTTGAAAAGGATCTCACCGCGGAATTAAACCAACGGATCACGTAATGAAGCGACGCACCTTCGTCCGCCCGGAGGCGCAAGCCGATATCAGAGAAGTCGCGCGATGGTACGAGACCCGCGAAGCCGGCTTAGGTCTCCGCTTTGTTGGTGAAGTTCGCGAGTCGCTGCGGCGCATCGCCGATAGTCCTCTTCGATTTCCGATTGTCGATAAAGACGTACGCCGCGGTCTGCTTCACAAGTTTCCATACTCCATCTATTTCGTAAGCGAACCGGAAGGCGCCGCGATCATCGCCGTGCTTCACCACCACCGTCGCCCAGCCGCGTGGAAATCCCGTCGATAGGGCGGAAAGTGCTGCTGGTGTCGACATTCGAATCTCCTAAGCAATTGATCTTAACCCAATGAGAAACTAAAAAACCGTCGCGAATCCTCGCGACGGCCGAGTTGATTTTGAAGGCTTGGGCTACTCTTAGCGGAAGTCTGGAAAACAAAAACTGGTCAAGTGAGTCGCGAGGTGAGTTCTCGCCTGTTCAAACTACGAACGTCGGGGCGAACAAAACCTGCTGGCTCTAAAATCTGCTTACTTAAACGTCCTCTCGTAATATCAAAACTAGCTTCTTTGACCCACCCGCTTACGCGGGTGGTACTGACATGTTCGCGCTTCGCGCTCAGTGCGGACAGGATGTCCGCGCTCCATTCGCGCTCCAACTATTTACACTTACTAAAGCCACAATCCCGACAAAAGTCACACCCACTCGCATGCTCCAACTGACCCGAGCATTCGGGGCATTTGCCGATCATGGTTGACATGATCGCGCCGGTGACTTGAGTAGTGTTCGCGCCTTGTTGTTTGCCGAGGGCTCTTGCGGAGTCGGGGTGGCCTTTCAGGCGCCGGTTGGTGATCATGATGCATTCGGCCACGGCTTGCTCGGGAGAGGTCAGCAGGCGTTCGTTGAACCAGACGGCGTGGGTGCCGGTGACTTTGTTCAGGCTGTAGCTGACTTCCGCGGCGTCAAATCCGCCGCGCAGCATCTTCGACGCCAGCATGCCTACGCCGCCGCTGATGGGGCCGGTGGCAAAGACTTCCTGGATCATCTGGTTGTCGTGATTGACGGTCACGTAAAGGTTCTGGCCGTCGAAAGGAATTCTCCAGGTCGCGCCGACAAGTTCGCGCGGACGCTCGAGACGAATCGCGCCCATCTTTCGCGCCGCGGCTTCCGCTTCCGCTAACCTTCGAGCTGCGGCTTCGTTTTCCGACTCAGTGCCGCCCGGAACCGTCTCTTCCAAGGCTTCAACGACAGTCGTGGTAGTTACGACAGTGGGGGTTTCGGTCTTGGCCTCCTGCTTCATCGAAGTCAACACCTGGTTTTCGCGCGAGCCGTCGCGGTAGTAGCTGACGGCTTTGCAGCCCAGCTGCCGCGCCAGACGATAGAGATGATCGACCGACTCAAGCGTGTCGTTGACGGCGCCGTTGCAGGTCTTGGAAACACTGTTGTCGACGTTGCGTTGCGCAGCGGCGAGCACGTGCACGTGTTGTTCCGCACTGATCGACATCGCTGAGATGAAGTAAGACGGCAGTTCATGCTCATGCTCAACCACATAAGCAGCAGCTGCGTCGATTGAATCAGGATCCGTCTGATCGACTTCCATTCCCAGAGCCTGTGCCGCCAGAGTATGAACATAGGTGCGCGTGCCGAGGGTGTCTTTGCGGACGTAGGCCCAGGAGAAGTTGGGTTCAACGCCCGAAGACGTTTCCGCAACCAGGGAAATCGTGCCCGTCGGAGCAATCGTGGTTACTTCATAGTTGCGCGGCGTGAGCGGAACTTCACGAGAGATTCCCATCTCGTCGTAAATGAATTTGGCGTATGCGTCGCGGTTGCCTTCCAACTCGGGAAACACACCGCGCTCTGCGCCGAGACGCAGACTCTCGTTCCAGGCTTCACGACGAACAAAGCCCATTACTTCGTCCATCAAATCCATCGACGCCGGCGAGCCGTAAGTAATCTTCAGACTCAAACACAGATCGGCAAACCCCATGATGCCCAGGCCCAGCGGACGTGTGCGCTTCACGACATCGTTGATTTCCGGAAGCGGCCAGGCGCAAGTATCGATTACATTGTCCAGAAAACGCGTGCACTGATGCGTGACTGCCGCCAGACGATCCCAATCCAGACGGGTTTCGCGGTTGTAGAACTTGGCCACGTCGATCGAGCCGAGGTTGCAAGAATTCGCGAAGTGCAGAAACTGTTCGCCGCACGGGTTGCTCGCCATAATCGGCCCCATCGAATTCATCATGTGATTGTGGCGATTGACTTCGTCGATAAAGGCGATACCCGGTTCGGCATACTTGTGAGCACTGGCAATGATGCGGTTCCAGATGTCCGGAGCATAAGCCATTCCGGGCGTCGAGGGCTCCTCAATCATCGCATCCGAGAGATCCGCGGTGTCGAACGTCTCCTTATCGCGGAAGGTCACGGTCGAACCATCGGGGCGACGATAAACCACATAGTCGCGACCCGTGACCGGATCGAAAATCGCGTCGCTCCACAACTGGCCATCAAACTCGAGCTGATACCATTCGTTATGCTCGACCGCGTCGAG
Organism: Blastocatellia bacterium; assembly: GCA_033850605.1. GTDB lineage: Bacteria > Acidobacteriota > Blastocatellia > Pyrinomonadales > Pyrinomonadaceae > UBA11740. Next base: position 10,349 of record JAWWPL010000145.1, read on the forward strand.
AAACTTGTCGGTGACATTGACCGAGATATTAAAGTTGGTCAGAGAGTGCTGATCATTCTTGGCGTGAATGAAGCGCAGAATGTCCGGATGCGTAACCCGCATCATACCCATATTCGCGCCACGACGGACGCCGCCCTGCTTTACCGTATCAGTTGTCGTGTTGAAAATATTCATGAACGACACCGGACCGCTGGCCACTCCATGGGTAGTGCTGACCATTGCGCCGCTGGGCCGAAGCTTTTCAAAGGTGAAGCCTGTGCCGCCGCCGGTCTGGTGAATGATCGCGGCATCGGTAGCTGTCTTCATAATGCCGGCGATCGAATCAGGCACATCCAGTACAAAACAAGCTGCCAGTTGCCCGTTCGGTTTGCCGGCATTGACCAGGCACGGCGTGTTGGGTACGAATTCACGCGCCAGCATGATGTCGGACATGACGTTGAAGAATTCATCGCGCTTGTCGGGATCGGTTTCAGCCACCGAGACGTGCGCCACAACGCGTGCGACGATGTCCGACCATTCTTCCAGCGAAGCGCCGCGCGCATCTTTCAGCGAATAGCGTTTTGAGATGACCCTCGTGGCATTAAGACCAAGCGGCTTTATCTGGCGCTCAAGGAAAACAGTCGCCGGGGAAATTTCTTTCTGAGACACCTTAGTCATCTTCGCTCCACTCGCCGTGTTCATCTATTTTACCTTTCCCGCGCGAGGACCGCACGCGAGCCGATTTTGGGGAATAAAATACTTCGACGATGCGTGATCGCCGTTTCAAAACTTAAGTTGTGTTGCAGGTACTACGGTCGGTTTTTCGAAGTCACAGAAAACCTTGCGGAATCGGGTTTAGACCCTTCTACCCGCCGCCGCCAGCCGCCTCAATCCGAGCAGGAGGCACTATAAACCTCTTAACTCCAGAAGTCAATATGTTGTGGTTACTTTTTTTTTCAACACGATAGAGTGTGTTTCCTGAGACGCTACTTTAAGGCTAAGTGGCGGGGAATCAGGCCGTTAGGATGGCCCAAAGAGGGACTCGAAGGCAGGAGGCTGCAACTTCGGAATTAAGCAGATGCGACAAAAAAGACGGCTCTAGAAGCCAGATGTCTATAGATAGGGAATACCAAAACTTCGCTTATGAAATTACAAGGCTACTATAAACATCGGGCGCCTACGGCGCTCTCTCCTCATGGGCTCTGCCGGGGTTGGCGCTACTTACTTCGACGGACCGCTCGATAGCAGCAAATCCAACTCGCGATTTTGATTATCCAGCATGCCAAAAGTATCGGCCGTCTCTTCCAGCATCTGCCGAGTCATGGCGATCGAATCGCTAAGCTCTTCGAAGTGTAGAGCAGAAACCCTTTCGGGAGTTGGCAGGGTCACAACCTGATCATTCACCAGGCCAAAAAAGTTCTCGATCGATTGCAACTGTCCTTCGACCAGGCGCACTGATTTCTCCAGATCGTTGAAGGCGGCGACGCGCCGCTTGAGAATCTCAGCATTCGCTTGTTGCACGCGCTTCGAACGATCATCGGTTGAATTCCGGATCGCGTGCTCGGCCTGCTTTAGTTGGTTCTGCACCGCTTGGCGATTAATCGATCGCAAGTGATGTTTGCGACGGCGATAGACGTCGAGGAGATCGACGAAGTCTTCCCAACGCTGATCGAGACTTTGAATATTTGACGGGACCTGTTTGCTGGTGGTGAATTTCTTGTAGTTTGAATAGATCTGGTTCTTCATCCAGCGCAGGTACTCAACGGCCTCACGCTCGCGTGGATCGAAACCTTTGATCACCGCCTCGCGCTGGGCATCGCGGAGTTTCCGCGCTCGCTCTTTTTGGCGACGCTCAACCAAACGGCGATAGAATGGAGCAGCTGGCACAACGGCAAGATAAAGGGCTTCAGTGGCCATCCCGGCCATCAACGGAGTTACATCTTGAAAAAACACGGCCACGATGGCAAAGCCGGCCAGACCCCAAAAGTTGATCGGCTCTTTGAATGCCTCTTTCACATACCGAAAGTCGATCTTGGGCAATTCCATTTATTCTACGAACCGTGTCCCGTGATTGTTCAGGTACTTAAAAGTTTGGAGTTCCGCTTCACGCAGCCGACTCCCGCCAACAAGTCAGCACCCGCCTAAAGCGGAACTCCAAACCGACTATGTTTGTGATGACGTTTCACCTTGTGCCGGCAATGCCTGCGGAGTTGATTCGGAGCTCGCCGCAGGTAACAAACCCATGTCGCGCTTGTACTGGAGCAGTTTGTCTTGCAACTGCATGTCCATCGCTTCGCGCTCGATGTCCTGCATCTGGTTGTCCACAGAAGCCGAGCCCAGTTGCATCTTGGCCTCGGCGGCGGCGGCGCGCCGATCAATCTTGTCGCGCATTTCGTTGAAAGTCGAAGCATCGTCGCCGATCTGGAACGACTCCATTGTCTGGGCTAACTGCTCCTGCAGTCTCGCCTGCTTCGACTGATTGATGAGCTGCATCGCTTCGGCACTGCGCTTCTGCATCTGCAATACATAATTGTCGCGTGCCTTCAGCGCCTGTTTCGATGCCAGCTGAGAGTGCTCGAACTGGTGCGCGGTTTTCTGAAGATCGAGTTGAGCCTGCGACAGCTGCCCAATATAAGCCGTGGCAATGTCGTCGCGACCCATCTTGACCGAAGCCTTGATCTTCGAGTCCAAATCGACCACCTGCGACTCGAGCCGCTCCTTGTTCTTAGCCAGGAGCTTCTCGGTAGCCATCACTTGCGCGACCGAGTTATTGAGGTCGGGGATCCGGTCGCGCATGTCGCGAATTGTCTGCTGCAGTATGAGCTCTGGATCCTCAGTTCTTTCGACAATCCCGCCAAAAAGTGCGCGCATCGAACGCTTTACTCTTGTCCACAGTCCCATTTCGTCCTCCGGGCAACTTAGATTCGTACATCAGGTCAGACTTAATAGCGGTCGTCGAAAACGCTGGCACGCCGCCGAATAATACGAAGCCGCAGCGCACACGGTTGCATTTTCATCCCATTTTGGTCGCGAGTATACCAGAGAAAGCGGGCAGTTGGGAGTGAGGGGTGGGCGCTAAAGCGGCGGGTAATAACCTAGAACCCCTCGGCAGCACGGCCAATGTCACGGCGGTAATGCATTCCGTCCCAATGGATGCCGCCGATCGCTTTATAGCAGTGGGACAAGGCCTGATCGAGAGTTTTTCCCTTCGCGGTAACCCCGAGCACGCGGCCTCCGGCGGTAAGCCACTCTCCATTTGGGCCACGCGAGGTTGCGGCATGAAACACCGCGAGGCTTCCATTTTGTTCAGAAACAGGTAGACCGCTTATTTCTGACCCGATTTCCGGATTGGCTGGATAGCCTCGGGCAGCGAGAACGACACAGGCTGATGGCTCAGCGGACCACTCTATATCGATCTCCCCTAAACGCGTCTCGCTGATCGACTGAAAGATCACCCCCAGGTCGGTGCGCAACCGCATCATGATCGCCTGAGTCTCCGGGTCGCCAAACCGCACGTTGTACTCGAGCACGCGCGGCCCGTCAGCTGTCAGCATCAAGCCCACGAACAGTACACCTCGAAAGGGAAAACCTTCGTCTCGCGCGCCCCGCAACGTAGACTCAACGACCTCGGTAATAATGCGGGCGCGCGTGGTGTCATCCAGAATTTCCGCGTCAGTGATTGCGCCCATGCCGCCGGTATTCGCTCCGGTGTCGCCCTCGCCGACGCGTTTGTGATCCCGCGATGCCGGCATCAAGCGGAAGTCTTTTCCATCAGAGAACAGAAGCAGAGACACTTCGCGGCCACTCAGCGCTTCTTCGATAATAATTCGGCGCGTGGCCTCAAGGTTGATGGCGCCGCTCATCAGCTCCTCAATAGCGTTAATGGCCTGGGGCCGTGATTCGGCCACGATCACGCCTTTTCCGGCGGCCAGGCCGTCGGCTTTGACGACCACCGGCGCAGCGGGATCGCCGAATTCGCCGCTTCGCAAAATCGAAATAGCTTCATCAGCTGAGGCGGCTATTCGATAACGCGCCGTGGGAATGGAGTGGCGTCGCATGAAATCCTTCGCGAAGGCTTTGCTTGATTCCAGTCGCGCCGCTTCCCTGCCCGGCCCGACAATTTGCAGGCCCCGTTTCTCGAACTCATCGACGATGCCGGCAGCCAGGGGAGCTTCCGGTCCCACAATGTTCAGATCAATTCTTGTTTCTTCGGAAAGGGATGTGAGGGCGGGTATATCGTTAACGCTGATAGGGAAGCATTCGGCTAATTCCGCTATGCCGGCATTTCCGGGAGCGCAAAAAAGTTCCAGTGGTTGAGTGGCGGTTCTGCGCAACGCCCAAATTAGCGCATGCTCTCGTCCGCCCGATCCGATCACCAGAATTCTCATTTTCGCAAAGACTTTTCCCGCTTGGACCCGACATCACCGAGCATCGGTTTATAGTATGGGAATTCGCCGCGGGTGTCTTTACATAATATGCAAAAACATTTCCCGCAAAACGCTTGACAGCGACAGGTCATCGTCATATAAGTGCAGCCGCTGCGGCCGCCGCTGCTGTCAGTGTCCTGGCGTAGCACCAGCGAAACCCAGCTTCAGTTATTTTTTGCGGCCTCCTCGTACGGCCTACGCAACATCACGCCTATCCTTGTGGCGTCATTGAACCGGGGAGGGAACCCATCATGTCAGCCAGCAGGACGCAACAGATCGCAATTGAGGAGTCATCTGACTTTCAGGATCGATCGATCACCTGCGTCGATTGCAACGAGGCGTTTATTTGGACTGCCGGCGAGCAAGTCTTTTTTCACGACAAAGGTCTGAAGAACGAACCGAAACGCTGCAAGCCGTGTAAACAAGCAAAGAACGATCGGTTGGCGGCGATCTCTGCAGCGCAGGTGTCCGGAGTCAAGCAGCGAATCGAAGTTACCGTCAAATGCGCCCAATGCGGGGAACAAACTACTGTGCCGTTTTTTCCATCGCAAGGTCGCCCGGTCTACTGCCGATCCTGTTTCCTGGCCAGCCGCACGATGAGCGCATCCGCCTGACCTCGCCGACCCAACGGCCCAATGGGTCAAGGGGCTCAATGCTCCAAGTGATAAGGCACGTTCGTGACGACGACTCCCTTTTTAAACAGCAGTGCGCCTTTCAGAAATAAAGTGTTTTGATTGTGGAGCAAGTTCTGCCACCACCTTGCCGGAACGAACTCAGGCAGCACGATAGTAACAACTTCGCCGTGTGAACTGCGCTTCACCCGATCAATGTAGTTCAGCAGCGGACGCTGCAACGAGCGATAGGGTGAAGCCACTACGACCAGACTAACTCCCGAACCCCATTCCTGCCATTTCTCGCGTAGTTTTTGCGTCGTCTCATCGTCAAGGTTGACGTAAACCGCGGTCACATGATGCGGTGCGATCGATTTCGCATATTCCAGCGCCGCGATCACTCCACGATGTATACCTGATATTGGAACGATTACCTCGTGGCGAATGGGACGCAGGCCGGCCAGTCCTTCGGTGGAGAGTTGTTGCGCGACTTCCAGGTAGTGCCGGTGAATTCTCTGAAATAGCATGACCAGTAGCGGAATCAGGATCACAACGATCCATGCGCCGTGCAGGAACTTGGTGAGGATGAAGACCATCAGCACGATAAAGGTGGAAATCGCGCCGATGCCATTTATCACCAAATACTTTTTCCAATGCGATTTCTTGTGCAGTTCCGCGACATCGGCCATGGACTTTGGAGCTGCGGTCGCCAAATGTCTGGCCTCCAGTTTTCCCGTCACATTGCTTTCTGATAGTGAGCGCGTCGCTGCCGCGACCGGCTTTGACAGCCCGGCGGCCTGCCGCATATCGCGCAACATATTTCCTTCGCGCCACCAGTGAACCACCATTCCGGCCTGTGACAAGGTAAATGAAAGAAAGACGCCTACGGCGTAGAGCGGAATCAGCCGGCTGGTGTCGCCGCGGAAAGCCCAAACCAACAATCCGGAGAAAACCGCCAGGAGAACAATGCCGTTGGAAAAAACCAGACGATCACCAAGATTTGCTAGCTGTCTCGGCAGAAAGCGATCCCGCGCCAGCAACGATGCCAAACGCGGAAAACCTGCATAAGAGGTGTTCGCAGCCAGTACGAGGATCGCAGCAGTGGTGGCCTGCACTACATAATAGAACCATCCTAATTTGCCCACAAAGACTATGCGCGCGATTTGCGAAATGACTGTCTCGTGCTCAAGTGGATGAATGTTGTAAAGGTGGGTCAACACACTGGCGCCCAGAAACATAGTGATCAGTAGGGCGGCCATCCATGAAAGTGTCGTGGCAGCATTCCTCGACTCAGGTTGCTTGAATGCCTGGACGCCATTAGATATTGCTTCAATGCCCGTAAGTGCGGCACAGCCATTTGCGAAAGCCCCTAATAAGAGAAGCAGACTCAGCGAGTGAGGTTGATAGCCTTCAGCAATTTTCAGATCGACATCATTAGGAGGAGGAATACTGCCCGGGCTCAGATAATAGCGAACCAGCCCATATCCGATCAGGCACAGGAAACTGAAAATGAACGCGTAGCTGGGTGCCGCAAACAGTGAACCCGCTTCGCGAACCCCTCGCAAATTCGCGACGGTTATGAACGCGATGAAGAAAAGACATAACCAAACGCGATGATTGTGTAGATCGGCGAAACGCGTTCCCACCATTGCTGAAGTTATCGCTTCAACACCTGCCGCAACCGAAACGGAAACCGTCAGAACATAATCCACCAGTAAGGAAGCGCCCGCGACCAGTCCCGGCAACGTACCCAGGTTCTCCTTGGCTACGATGAAGGCACCGCCTCCTGAGGGATAGGCGTAGATAGTCTGGCGGTAACTGATGGCAACGATCACCAGCAGGATGGCAATGGCGATCGAGATAGGAATAACGCGACTGAAGGCATCAGTCTGACCAGCAACATACGCCGCGGCCAACACCAGCAGAATCTGTTCAGTAGCGTATGCGGTGGACGACAGTGCGTCCGAGGCGAAGATCGCCAGGGCAGTCTTTTTGGTAAGTCGCTCGTGTGCTAAGCGTGCAGTTCTGATCGGACTACCGACCAATACACGCTTTAATGAGGCCATTTTTCATTGCGGCAGCAGAACCTGCTCTTCAGTGACGGCGCTAAAAAATGCCACAGCGTGCGCTCAGTAAGCGGCGGCTGTGGCCAAGCGAGCATCTCAGAGGAGGCCTGGTGCTTGATCTAATTAGGACCAGTAAGCTTGAGTCCATCTTCGTGCCGTATATTATGCCACTTCTTTGGAAAGTCCAAAGGTGCAATGTTATCCGGGACACCTGACGGAAGTGAGCATCCGCTCTCAAAAATCCGGGGGCCAAAAATAAAAGCGGGCGGGGCCCTCCCACAAGCCCCACCCTAAGGCCACGTGTCCTCACCCCACGCGACCACTTCGCCCAGCGGGGAGCCGGGCGCGCGATGATTATGCACAAGTCATTCAAAACTTGCAACCGAAACGATCGCTTTTTTCGCGTCCACAAAACGCAAATTTTGTTGCGAAAATCGAATCACTTTTCGTGATAGATCCCATCAATTTGTCTGGGGCGAAATTGACTCAATGCTGTGAAGCAAAACGATCACCAAATCATCGTCCGGGCCCTCATTCTTCACCCTGAGAGAGACGTAATCGTTGGTTACGTCACTGATCGATCCTTCGTACACTGCGCCCGAAGCCGTCTTGATCGTTACCGTCTGACCACGAAAGCGAATCAAGAGATTCTCAATATGTTGATAGTTCATTGGGGCTCCTCTGCGAACGGTCCACTCGCATTGTTTACCGATTGACTGTTCCAGCTCACAAAGAACAATCGATACCCATCGGGATCCTGCAGGGTTATGAAGCGTCCGCCCCAGCCTTCATCCGCGGGCGGGCTAATCTGGATTTGCTTTGCTCTCAGCGCCTCATGAAATTGATCCACGTCGCTCGTGCCGAGAACGAAGTGCACACCACGGCCGCGCTTAAGCATTGTTTCGATCTGCTGAACCAGGGTAATTCGCAACGCCCCGGCGCGCACCGTAGCCATTGGCGGTTCGGCCCCGCCATTGTTCGATTCGATTTCGAAGCCTAACTGATCACGATAGAAGGACAGAGAATCTTCAAGGTTATTAACTTCGAGGAACAGAAGGTCAAGTCCTGTAACCATTGGAATCTCTGCTTTCAAGCTAGATGACGGTCAGAACCACATAGACGCCATAAGCAGCCCCGCAAATGAGTAACCAGAACGCTATTTCCTGGACGGCACGAAAGCGTTGCGCGGAATGTTTGGCCTCAAAGAACTCGCGTGCATTGGTCATCGCTGAATGCGCCATGATCACGCCAAAGAGCACGACGCCCGTCGCCAGGATCGAAAGCGGCCAAAGAAACCATAACCCATTAAAGTGAACCAGGAACAGAAGCATCAAGCCAAGCAGCATGCAGAGCACCGCACTAAGCAACTGGCCATAGACGCCGACATCACGCACCGCCGGTGTGACATGTATCGTGGCGGCCTTGGTGACGGGCTGAGTTCTAACCGAATCGTATTGTTTGCGTTTGGTCTCATCGTGCAGTACTTGATACGCCTCGTTTAGCGTCTTCATATTTTCCTCCGTACCGCCGCGGTCCGGATGATGCTGATGGGCCAATCTCTTGTAAAGGCGTTCGATCTCACGCGGCGACGCGCTTTCGCTCGCGCCGAGAACTTCGTAATAATTTTTGTTGGCGTTGAGTCGATCCAAGCTGGTCACGCATTGTAGAGTCGCGGGTAGAGATTTTCAATTAACTTGATCAACTTTGCGGTTAAGCCGTGAAGCTAATTTGGCGATGAGGTCAGTACCGAGAGCGGTAGCGACCGGGTAACAATAGTTTGCGATCCATTCCCTTAACTTAGACCCGGTCGCTACCGCTCTCGGTACTGACTCCATGATACCCTACGAAAGTACGGCACCTTTTACCTTTCACTAGGCTTCTGACCGAGATGCTGATAAATTTTGAAAGACATGGCCCAGACTTTCACTCCTGGTGATGATTTAATCTTCCAGCTCGAGAGCGGCTTTGGTTTGTTGCGCGTAATTGCCGTCGACCAACGAGACTCTCAAACCGTCTGGCACTTGCTGGCTTACGAAGAATTCTTTCCCGATGTTGAGTCAGCCGAGCAGGCGCTGTCCGAACCCTCGGCGCTTCACCTACGCAATCCGCACATGGCTTTGACCGAACGCGCATTCGAGCGCACTCCGGCAGCCCGTCTGGGAAATCGCCCGGTAACCGATGTCGAGCGCATTGCATATCTACACTGGAAGGAAAGCAGCGGCGAAGTCTCAGACCGATCGGCGCTATTAATGCTTGGAATTCGATAGAAGAGTAATTTGCCGAGACAGCCAACATGCACAAACCTCTTGCTTCGAAATCACTGCCAGCCCTGCCAAAGGGTTTGGTTCTGCTCGCCGCAATTCTCTTCAGTCTCTGTCTGCCTCTAAGTCTTGTTGCCCAGCGTCGCGAGCGAGTAATCAATTCATGGCGACCGACGCATTACAACGTTGCCCTTTCTTTCAACGATCAGCTCACCGAGATATCTTCTGCGAACACTGAGATTGCCCTGGAAGTCCTGGCAGATAGTTTGACCATGATCGATTTGGATTTTGGCGAAATGCCTATCGATGCCGTGACACTTGACGGCGCTCCGGCCAAGTTTGAGCGCAAGCCGGACCTGCTAGAGGTCATGCTCCAGCGGGCCGCGAAACACGGAGAAAAACATAGTCTCCTCATCATCTATCACGGGCGGCCCAGGGACGGTCTTATTTTTGCGAACGATCGAGACGGCAACCCTGCCGTCACCGGCGACAATTGGCCGAACCGCGTTCATCATTGGATTCCCTGTCTCGATCATCCGTCGGCAAAAGCGACTGTGACCTTCACCGTAATGGCGCCGGCGCGCGAACAGGTGGTTGCTAACGGCAAGTTCGTTACGATCAACAAGAACGTTAACGCGCCATCGGCCTGGAGGTTCGAAGAGACCAAACCCATCCCCGCCTACTGCATGGTGATTGCGGTCAGCGAGGGAGCAAAGATCGATGCCAACGAAAATGCCGTTGCGCCTTTGTCTTATTACGTGCCGAAGAAGGACGCGGCTTATGCGCCGAAGGGATTTGCGCCGGCCGCGCCGGCAATGGCTTATTTCAGTCAGACAATCGCGCCTTATCCCTACGAAAAGCTGGCTTTGATAATCGGCGCGACGCGCTTCGGCGGAATGGAGAATTCCAGCGCCATCGTTTTCCCGAACACGCTCTTCGAATCTCGCGGCAATAGCCCGACGAGTCAGCGATTCGGCATTCCCACTCAGCTCGAGAATGTCGTAGCTCATGAAATTGCCCACCAGTGGTTTGGAGATTCGGTAACCGAATCGACCTGGGCAGACCTTTGGCTAAGCGAGGGCTTCGCGACTTATTTTGCGGGACTATTCCTCGAAAAACACGAAAGCGAAGAGGCGTTTCGCGAATATATGCGCGACGCTGCTAACCGCTACTTGGCCTATGAAAAGCAACGGAACGCTCCCATTCATGACATCGAGACGCAGGACTTGATGAAGCTGCTCAACGCAAACAATTATGAAAAGGGCGCGTGGGTGCTGCATATGCTGCGCGAGCGGATTGGTGACGAAGCATTCTTCAGGGGCTTGCGCGATTACTACCGCGACCATCACGACGCGAACGCGACGACCGAAGATTTACGCCTCGCGCTGGAAAAAGCCTCAGGCAAGAATTTGAAAGTTTTTTTTGAGCGCTGGATCTATGGTGCGGGCCATCCGCGCTATCAAGTCCATTGGGGATTTAGCAGGACTGGATCTGTACTCACAGTTACGATCAGCCAACTTCAAGAAAGCAATGCATTCCTGGATCCGATCCCGATCGAGATCGTGGTGAACGGCCAGAAGATCAAGCGAACAATTTATCCAAAGTCGAAACTCGCATCCCTGACGATTCGCTTAAGCGGCAAGGCAACTTCCACGAAACTCGATCCGGACGAAACGCTTTTGAAAGAGGTCGTTACAGCGCCCTAGGCGATTCTTCAAAGTCCGCCAATCAAAACGCTTTCACCACTTAATCCTCGTCCCGCTTCATCGAATTCTAGGGCAACACTATCCTCATGGTTCCGGTGTTGCTGATCTGGCTGTGTGCTTTGATTGTCACCATGCACACGCCGGCTGCCAGATTATCCGGCAACCTGAACTTGACTTGAGTGAAACCGAAGTTGGGAACCGGCCGCACGTCTTCGGCAGGAACATCAAAGCTTGGTTGTTGGCATCGACCAGATGAACCACTACCGGCCGCGACAGTCGCGGTTGCAAAAAGCGGTAACAAGTTACCGCACTCCAAAACACACCCTTACTTTGATGGAGTCGGTACCGGAAGGTACTGACTCCACTACAGAGGCTTTGCCTTAACCACCACGACTCCAGCTAAGGTACGATTCTGATGGTTCCGCTATTGCTAATCTGGCCGTGCGCTTTGACTGTTACCGTACAAGCGCCGCCTGCCAGACTATCCGGCAATCTGAACGTGACTTGGGCAAAACCGAAGTTGGGAACCGGGCGCACGTCGTCGGCAGCCACGTCAAAGGTTTGGTTGTTGGCATCGACCAAATGAACCGTCACGGCCGACGCTGTCTCTCCCTGATTTAATTGCAGATTTCCTGCGAAGACAGTCACTCTCGTATTTCGATTAGAGCCGAGGTCAAGCCAGCCGGCGATGCTCTGAACATGAAAGGGATCTCTGACAAACAGCCACGAATCAAGTGCTGCTGCCTGGCTCGCATCCGGACCAGATTCATCCAGGATCAACTGCGGCGGAGTTGCCGTGATCGTGTCGTTATCCACAATCGTGAGCGTGAAAATATTCGGACTACCGAGAAATGCGCCGCCACTCGGATTGCTTAACCTCAGCGCGACCGTTTGGTTGCCCTCCACGTAGAGATCCTCAACCAGCGGAACAGAAAGGGTCTTGAACGTTTCACCAGCACTGAAGTGAAGAGTGCCTGAGGTCGCCAGATAATCGCTGGGGCTGGTAGCTGTTCCATTACTCGTGGCGTAGTCGATGGTGGCCGGGGCCGAAGTGTTACCCAGCCGAGTGACGTTTATCACGGCGTTTCCGGCATTCTCCGTCACATACGAACCTGCCGAGTTGAACTGAAATGTGCTCGCGCTCGCAACTGTTTGGAACTGGCCGCGAATCTCGCCATTCAGAAAATTGCTGCTGTGAACGTTAATGTACAGTTGTCCGTTTTTCAGATTTTGCACATCGGTTGCTGAAGGCGAGATAAGAAAGTCGGTGAAGCTCCCGTTCGGCAGCGGGAACAGAATGGCGCCCGCAGTTCCGGGTGCGGCCGGGCCATGGATGTGCGCGGCCGTCTCGGCACTCGAAAGCCCGTTGTAGTTTAATGAAACCAAGGCGGTCTTTTCGTCGGGACTTAAGAGCAAAGTCGCCGTGCCGACGGCAGTTGAATTGTTTGGTGGCGTTTCTTGCGTGCCATTCAGAGTGGCGGTGAACACCAGCGAATGCTTTCCAGAGATTTCGTAAACCGAGCTGTTGGTGTTTGAGACTACGAAGAGGTCGCCATTCGGTCCGGTCTCGATGTCGGTGGTGATGCCAAAGTCTCGACCGATTAGCAGGCTCTCGCTTTCGGTAATGTCGAATTTATCCAGATTGTCGGCCACCAGATCGTTCAGCCGCGAATCGCTAAACGCAAAATGCAAACGGTCTGGAGTGAGCTTGAAGCGAAACAGAAAACCGCCAGCCAAAAACGTGCGCGCCGCGCCCACGAACATGTCTCCCTCAAACTGCGGGCCGAGTCCCCTGCCAGAGACAAAGCCCAGAGGCGACGCCGGGATCGCATACTTCCAACTGAATTCCGGATCGTTGTAATGCGCTCCGGGCAACATGTATAGACGCGCGAGCGCGGCGGCCGGAGTATCGGCAATCAGCGAAGGCGGCCAACGCAACTGTTGCAAGTCTCCGGTGGCATAGGTCGATTCGATCTGCTTGAACTGAGCGACGCGACTGTTCGGTCCCATCATTTCTACCCAACCGTTATTCGAGCCGGCGGTGACTCGATTCATTTCGTCGAACGCGTCGTCGCCGTTTTCCTGGTCCCAGAGATTTCCGGACAGCGGATCGAAAGCCAGACCGAATCCATTGCGCACGCCATAGGCGTAAAGCTTTTTGATGTTTGCCGCGGCCTGGCCCGTAAGCGCCGTGGACGCATTGAAGAATGGATTGTCGGAGGGCGTCGAGCCGTCATCGTTCAAACGCAGGATGAAACCGGTCAGATGAGCGTCGTCGGGCTCGGGGCCACCGAACTGATCGTCCGGGACGGGCCCAAGCTGATTATTCTGCAGCAGACCACGTCGTCCGTTGTCTCCCATCAAAATGTAGATTTTTCCGTCTGGACCAAAACGCAGGACTCCGCCGTTATGATTTCCACGCAGTGGCTGGTTCGCGTCAGCCTGGTAAGCGTGCAACTTAATCAGGTTGCGATCGAAGGTTAAGTTGACGCCGTTCCAGATATAACGATCGACGCGATTCCCCAACAACGCAACATCAGCCAGGTTCGCGGAATCAACGCCCGTGCTGCTCTCAGTCCAGTAAAGATAGACCAATCCATTGACGGGGAAGTTGGGATGCATTGCGATCCCCAACAGACCGCGCTCTGAGGCGCTATTGACGGCCAGATCCAAAGGAACCGGGCTCTGCACGAAGCCGTTCGTGACTCGCTGAACCTTCCCCGTATTTTTTTCCAGAATGAAGAAATCGTTGTTTCCGATAAAAGCCATACTGGTCGGTTGGGATAATCCACTGACGACCGTCTTTACCGAAAGATTCGGGTCGAGCATCGAGGGGCCATTAGCCGGCGCATTTACATTTGTTTGAATCGTAGACGAATTATCGTTGCTGTCCGGATCAGTTTCGGTGGCTACCACGCTCGCGGTGTTAGTCAATTGACCGGGAGCCTGCGGCGTCACCGTGATGTTCACAGTCGCCACCGCACCATTCGCTATCGAGGTCAGATTGCATGTCACTGTCGTCGTGCCGCTGCATGTACCCTGATTCGGTATGGCTGAGACAAAAACCGAACCCGCCGGCAATGCATCAGTGACGATCACATTAGTGGCCGGCGACGGGCCGTTGTTCGTTACTGTAATGCGATAGGTAAGACTAGCTAGAGAAGTCGCAGGATTCGGCGATGCGGTCTTGGTGATCGACAGATTCGCGCTTGCTGTTCCCAAAACCAACAGTTGAGCCGAGCCGCCGTGCTGCAAATTTCCGCTCGTCGTACTAATGCTTAACGAATGGGTTCCCGGCGCTGTCGTCGCTGCCGTGGTCACTGTCAACGTCGAAGACTTTGTAGACGCGTCAGTGATCACGATGGTCGAGGGACTGAAACTCGCCGTCGAATCAACCGAGAAGCCAGAGGCGCTCAACGAAATCGTCCCGGTGAAACCACCGACTGGAGTGGCCGTGACTGTATAGGTAGCGCCACCGCCCGGCACAACTGTTCGCGAACCTGGCGTAACGGTAATCGAGTAGTCCGCCGACGGCACGGCATCGGCAATCCTGGCGATGAAGGCATCCTGACTTCCTGCGTTAGCAGCCTGCAATGGCGTCGCGGTCGGAAAATTTGTGGACGAGGTAAAGCCGGTAATGTATGCGTCGCTGGAAGAATTGAGAGCAATCGGATTTGTCGAGGTGACGGTAGTCGTATTGCTCTCGTTTGCGCTGCCACCCAGGTAGGTGGAATAGAGAAACGCGCTTCCCGCGGGATTTAGCTTTGCTATAAACGCATCAAAGCCGCCACCGTTTGCGATTTGCAAGGGTGTCACCATGGGAAAATTTGTTGACGAAGTGAAGCCGGTGACGTAGGCCGCGCCGGCAGAATTGACTGCGATACCACTGCCGCGATCGTCGCCAGTTCCCCCCAGATAGCTCGCGTAAATCTTTGTTCCGGTGGTTGAGATCCTGGCGATGAACGCGTCAAACGATCCGCCGAACGCGGGTTGAGCGGGGTTAAGAACGGGAAAATTATTGGAAGACGTTTGACCGGTGACATAAATATTGTTCCCGCCGCTGTCGATCGCGATGCCATAAGCTTTGTCGTCGCCGATTCCGCCAAGATAAGAGCAAAAAATAAGCGAAGCCGCGCCGCTGCCGTTCGTATCGATCTTGGCGACGAAGGCGTCAAAGCTTCCGCCAAAGAAATTCTGAAACGCGCCGTCTGTCGGGAAATCAGCCGAACCGGTGTAGCCGGCGACATACGCGTTGCCATTCGCATCGATGACCACTCCGCTACCGCGATCGGTGCCCGAGCCTCCCACATAAGTTGAGTAAAGCAAACTTGAACCGGAAGGGTTGATCTTGGTCAAGTAAGCATCCGTGTCTCCCGCGCGCGTACCCTGGTAGGCATTAATCGTGGTGGGGAAAGCCGTGGACTTGGTTCCGCCGGTTACATACGCGGCGCCGGCAGAATCAACGACGACCCCTTCGGTCGAGTCATTCTCTTCACCGCCCAGAAAGCCTGAATAAGCCAGCGCATTGCCTTGTCCGTTCAGCTTGAAAACAACCCCGTCAAAATCGCCCCCTCGATAGTTGGGCGCAAAGGAACCGGCGGTGGTCGGAAAATTAACCGACGAAGAATCAACCCGGCCCACCACATAAGCGTTGCCGTTAGCGTCGAGGGCGATACCATCGCCGCGATCCTGGCCGCTGCCACCGATATAGGTTGAGTAGATGATATTCGCGCCGGCCGCATCAATCTTCGTCACAAAGATATCTGCCAATCCGGCCTTGGCGCCAAACGCGGCGTTCAACACTGGAAAGCTGTTTGAGTTGGTGGTCCCGGCGATATAAACGTTGCCGGTGGAGTCTACGGCGATGCTGCTGCCCGGGTCATCTAGGCTACCACCTAAGTAGGTCGAGTAAACAAGAGTGGGATCGATTACCAACGGTTGGGTTCGATCATACCAACCGATTTCGAATCCCACCTGTCGTCCGGCGTACAAAGCAAAGTGTCCATCGATTAACTTACGCCGTCCGCCAATCTCCTGATAGATAACCGGCTTGCGTTGCCGGACCTCGCCGCCTGGCCCACGCAGAATCAACTCGCCTTCAGGCGAGATTCGCGGTCGCACTACGGAATCAAAAGTCAGTCGAATCGCCCGCGGATCCGCGCCAGGCGCGATCCCGAAGTCATATTCCAGCTGTCGCTGATTACCGTAGTAAGTGAGGCTGATGCCGGGATAGACTTCGTCGTAGCGTACGGCGCGAAACGTCGGTACGTCGGTGCGCCACTTAGCCCGATCGTTCCCGATGAAATAGTTGAGATGGCCTGGAAGCTGATCGACTCCCTCGAAGTCAGCGTTTCGATTTGCGCCCTGCAAGTTCAATCCCAGCCGAGCGAGCGACGTCTCCGGCGGTGTTTCGCCGCTGGTTTTGATCGACCGGGGTTTACTTTTCCGCAGTTCAAGGACGGCGCCATTAGCAGTAAGAAATAAATTGTAACCGGCGCCACGCGCTGAGAATTTCGCACGGCTGTCCCACTGACCAAGATTCTGCTCAAAGCTCAGAGGAAGGTTCGCGGTTAACTCACGCAGATTGGGCTGTCTTTCTTTAGCTTGTGGCTCCGAGCTCGCAAAGCCTTCTGCGGCCACGGACGGGTTGGTCAGGTTTCGGCCGCGACTTGCAGTAACTTTGGCCGCTGAGTCTGACCAGAGGACGCCAAGCACTCCAGCAGAGAAGATCAGACCACCGACGAAGATTTTCTGCTTGAGAGTCAAAATAAATTACAAAATCAATAGTTGCACGCGAGCTCTACAGGCATCCTTACCTGTGCTCTAGAGGAAATTGCCCGCGAGATTCAAATTGCCAAGGTACCATAGGGCGACAAAGGCATTAATCCCTAATCGATGCTTAACATTAAAAAGAACCGAGCACGAGTGAACACTCAACTCCGTGGTGTTCAACCGCTTCGGCTCTCTTAACAGGCCCGCTTGATCTCTTTGAACCCGGTTGCCTTTTCCTCTCAACCAAGGAAAGGCAAAGTCGGTGTCGCAAACGTCGCCAGGTTCGGGAACACCGTGGGCCGGTCGCTCAACGCTAGCCCATACCAGTTAGCCAACGTTGCCGCATACTGATCGATAGAGGTCGTCGGTATCCATTGCCCGCGGTTGCTGTTCGTGTCATCCGGACCGCCAAGTTGCAGCGTTGGATAACCATAGGGCAGACCAGAGCCATCGGGTCGCGGTGAACCGTAGAAGGCGCCCCCGAGAACTGACCCACCCATAATAAAAGCGTGGCTGCCCCAGGCATGATCCGTACCCACGCTGCCCGCGCCGGAACCCGACGGTTGCAGCGTACGTCCGAAATCGGAAAGCGTGAAGGTGGTCACGCTGTTGCTCATCCCCTGCGCGACCATCTCATCATAGAAGGCGCGCATGGCCTGGCTTACTTGGACCAGCAAAGCGCCTTGTGTTCCGGATTGGGTACCCTGGCTGCCCGGGTTTGTCGGGTCGCTACCAGTTTCGTTGGTGTGGGTGTCAAATCCGCCGAGCGAACAAAAGAAGATTTGGCGCTTCATGGTGATGCCGGCTGCATCCTTTATTTTGATCAGCTTGGCAATCTGCGCCAACTGATTTCCCAGGGTAGTCGTCGGGAAAGTAGCAGTAAGCGCCGGGTTACCAGCCGAATTCAGCGCTGCATCGGCCGTCAACGCGCCGGTTGTAGTATCAGTCGAGGCTTTGATTAATGTCGTGCCCTGATCGAATCCCAGCAGCGTCCTGAAGCTGCTGCCGTTAGTGAACGGATTAGCTCCGCCTGGACCATTCCAACTAAGGTTTAGCAGATTGGCCAACGACGTCGGCGCCGCTCCGATAGCTAGTTGGCGAGAATTGATTCCACTCGAGAAAAGGCTCGTGCCCGCCAGGGAAATGTTCATAGGCAGCGTTACGGCGCCGTTAAGCCCGTTCGTCTTGTCGGCAATCCGCCCGCCCCATCCGGATTGTCCGGTGGTATTGGCGATTGACGTCATTTGCTGATTGACCTGGTCTGAATGTGAGAACAGTTGGTACGGACGTCCGATGTTGGAGACGTATTGCGCGCGAGTAATCGGCCGCACCAGCGAGCCGACGTTACAAAGCACCGCGAGTTTTCCATCGGTCCAGGGTTTCAAAAAACCCGGGAGAGCTCCGGCGTTGTTTGCCTCAGGCGAAAGATTCGGATGGAACGCATAAGCAACGCCGCTGGTATTTGACGGGGTAATCTTTGTGTTTGCGATTTGCGACTGCAGCAGCGCTAGTCCCGAAGTGCCGCGCACGGCGTTGTAGGTGGCATAATCGTCGAAAGGGATCACCATATTGTTACAGTCGGATCCGCCATTAAGGAAGATGCAGACCAGCGCTTTGTAATCCGCCGCGATATCAAACTGCGGCTGCACCATTGCATTAACGAGGTTGAGTTTGTCCAAACTGGCAAGCAGGGCGGCTCCGGTTAGGCCGCAGACTGATGTTTTGAGAAATTGCCGGCGTGATTTGCTCATGGTTTTATCTCTCCACCTGGTACTGCGCTGACGACGCGACTAAGTAGATTGCGGTCTGCGTGCGCTGCTGGGCTTGAGTCGTAGCGTTCGCGTTGGTTATGGCAGTGACCGTAGTCACGATATTGGCGTTCATAGCCGCCGACATCGTGCCGTGCATCAGCCTCGCGTTTAGAGCATCAACCAATTGCTGCGGATTTCCGGCCAACGCTTGATAGGTTGAGTAACTCACTTGCGTGCCCGCGGGGCGATTGACCCCGCTAATGGGAATCCCATTGCCGCTGTTGGCCAGGAACAGCGTATTCATGAAGTTGGCTCGCTTATAAGTTGTCGAGGTATCCAGTAAGCCGAACTCGGGACCGAAGAGGGTGGTTCCCGGCAAAGCGTAATCGGCGGGGTAATAGCTGAAGACGGTCGGCGGATTGAATAAGTTCTGGCCCAGGTCGTTGGTATAACTAAACGGAGTGCTTGCCAATACTCCATCGCTGGTCGCATTGAACGTGCGGAGCAAATGTGTCATCAGCAGTACCGGCTCGCGCAGATGGCCGTAGTTTGGATCGGTCTTCGCATCGCCGCGAGCTTCGGGATCCAGAAGGATCGCCGTCACTACTGCTTTCATATCTCCGCGCACGTTCGATCCGTTGTTGGCAAAGGCCGCCGCGCAACGTCCAACGTAAGGAGCACTTGGATTACTGGTGACCAATTGATGAATCAACTGGGTGCAAACGTATGGCCCCGTGTTCGGGTGATTGAAAAGGTTGTCAATCGCGGTATTTAGAGAAGTGATGGCGTACGCCTGGCTGGCAGCAAGTTGTGCCGCCGAGGTCCCGGTCGTACAGCCAGTACCACACGCCGGAACGACTACCGGGCTGGCGTGATTGATATCCGGGAGGAGCGTCTTCTGAGCGATATCATATCTATTTCTGTTGACGTTGGGGACCATGGGGTCCAGATAGTTCGCCACGGCGGTCGTACCGTCAACGCTCCAAAGCTTATTCGCTGCGAGATCCCATCCGGTGAAGACCCGTGCCAGATTAGCTATCGTTGACTGGTCATAACTCGGAATCCGGTTGCCCTGCCCATCAAGCACCGGTGTGCCGTCCTGATTGAGAGTGTCTACACCGATCGAGAATAACTGCATGATCTCGCGCGCATAATTCTCATTGGGAGTTGGATTGTTCCGGTCACCTACAGAGTTACCTCTCATGTTCAGGTACTCCCCCATGCCGGGGTTGAGCGTCACGTCAAAGAGTAGAGTGCGGAAGTTACCGAAAGCGTTGCGATCGATCGTCTGCAAGTAAGGCGCATACCAGCTCGTTTCGTTAACATTGAGTTGCACGCCTCCCACCACGATGAACTGGTGCAACGCAAACGCTAATCGCTGTCTTAACTGATCAGGTTGCGTCAAAGAGTTGGTGAAGAACTGCTTTTGAAGCGGGTACAGAGTGTAGTTATCCCGAAAACAAGTAGTGTTCGAGTCGCACGGAGGCGCGGGCGCCGCAGGATAGAACTGTGGATAGAGTGCTGTCGCGGGATAATCAGATTGCACACTGGG
This sequence comes from Blastocatellia bacterium, assembly GCA_033850605.1. Classification (GTDB taxonomy): domain Bacteria; phylum Acidobacteriota; class Blastocatellia; order Pyrinomonadales; family Pyrinomonadaceae; genus UBA11740. The sequence continues at coordinate 30,474 of JAWWPL010000145.1, forward strand.
AAATACCGGCGGTGTATTGAACTGTTCGTTCAACCACGCTTGCATCCCGATTGACTGCAGATGCGAAATGTCGGCATCGCTGGGACCCCAGGTAGCCTGTTCAAGAAATCTCAGGCGGTCCTGGTCTGACGGGAATGCCGGATTGCTAAACTGCGCCTGATACTGCGCCAGCGTTAGCTGAGTCGCGGCGCTCGGTGGTGTCTGGGGCGCGGGTGTGCCTATTGCGCCCGGATCATCAGACGGCCCACCGCCGATTTGACCAATTGCTACTCGCACACGGTTGCTGCTGACGCCATGCAGATTCAAGCGAATGAGAACATCGCCCAAATTGCCGGTCATCAAATCATTGAGTCGCATTACGATCATGTAGATCCCCGGGAAGCTCGGCACCTGGCCGATGTATTCGACCTTCAGCGGATAATGAGCATGTGCTCCATCCTCTGCGTCAACCGTCAGCGAGCTCACCGTCTCCCCGGCCAGGAGATCAAGATTCATGACAAACAGAGTGATGCGCGTGCGGGGATCGTTGGGATTGAGCAGGCTCTCTGCTGAAAGCGAGAAAGGCTCCGACGTCATCGACACGGATTCCAGGGCCACGGCCCGCGTCGAGCCGGCCGAGACGCTGATCAGCGTCGGGCTAATACTCGCTGCGGCCAGAGCCGGCGCTACGGCGCCGAGGGAAATCAGAGCCAAACCTGCGCTCAGAACCAATGCGAGGCGTTTGCCTGAAGCAAAAGCACGGGTTTTCATAGGGTTATGCTCTCTCCGTTAAAGATCGATCCGATCTAATCGAGATGAGGCTGGCAAAAATAGAAAAGCGTTGGTGGAGGGGCCACCGGGCAATGTCACCCAGGTTCCATTGAATATACACACCGGGAAAGATCGCGGTCAACAAGTTTTAGACGAAGGAGGCCGGTAATTGTATGAAGCTTTTTGACCGATGAATGTCGGGACTCGAGAAGTTTGGCGCCGCTAAGACAGCCTCGAACTGATACGAATGAACTGATAGAAGCCGGCGATAGCACCGAGCACGATGCCCGCGACGAGAAGCCAGGGGCGGGTTCCGAGCCAACGATCCATTAACCATCCTGCAACAAGGCCGGCGACCACTGCCGTGAAGAGAGAGAAGGCCGCGGCATAAGCTAAGCCGGATTTGCGATTGGTTTCCTGTTGGTCCTCACCTGCCATTTATCGATGCCACAAAGCCAGCTCAGTTCATCGTGACCTTATCGTAAATTTCACCAAGCGCGAGCGAGCAACCAATCGACTGCAGGTCGACAGTACCCTCCATCGAGCTTATCTTAGTCAATGCCCACCGCCCGTCGACCTGTTTGACATAGTGTTCGACGAGGATCTCATCTTGCGCCACCAGCAGATGTTCGGCCAACGAATCAAGGGCGCCATAGTAGCCGGACTTAGCTATCCGGTCATAGCGTTCGGTAGTATTTGAAAGCACCTCGAATAACACTGTCGGGTTGAGCAGCGTGTCGAAATAATCATCTTCAAGCTGCGGTTCGCCGCACACGACCACCACATCCGGATAAGCGTACAAACCTGTGGCCGTTACCTTGACCCGCATTTTTCTGATGTAGACCTCGGCTGGCTTACGCCTCAACTGTTGATTGAGCTCGCTGCCAATGTTTCCCGTAATCAGATTATGTTTGCGGTTGGCGCCACCCACGGCGAAAATCTCGCCGTTCAAGTACTCGCTCTTGAACTCCGCTTGGCGCTCGAGCCTCAGGTATTCTGTGGGGCTGATGTAAGGTGTGACCTGTTGAGACATTGCCAATTCCCGGTCGCCAGTCTACCACTTTTCGCGAGTTAGATAGTTCTTCGGTCCCTCGTACAGCAGAGCCTTTCGCGAGTGACGCATCGAGTCGTGAATGAAGCACACGTGGGTGCACCAGCAAGCCTGACCGCCATCGATGGCCTTCAGCTCGGTTTGTCTCTCCTCGGCGGCCCACAAGGCGCCAAAATCGTAATCATGATCGGCCAGCGTGCCAAACTTCTGGCGCAACTCGCACGCGCGCACGTCGCCGTTGTAATCAATTACGGCAATTGTTTCACCCGCCGTGCAGGGAAACGGCCAGGGCGTCGTGCGATCGAAGTTTGCATGCTGCGTGCGGTAGTGAGTTGTGATTGTGCCGACGTACGCGACGTTCTTGGCAAAGCGTTTCAGGCCATCGTCATCAGCAAACATTCGTTCACCGTAGCGTTTGGTCAATTGCGCCACGTAGGAATACATCCGCGGAAGAGAATCCGCCGGCACTTGCTTAATCTGATCACCAACCAACGTCTCTCCGCGGACGATGTTGAAGTATTGGCCATCGAGGCTGAAATTCTCCCACATGAACTCGCCGAGTTTTTCTATCTGCCGGTAATTGTCCGCGCACACTACGGTGTTGGCATTCAGCCGCAGCCGATCGCGATACTTTGCTTTCAGCGGGTAAAGCGCTCGAATGCAATCCAATGTCTTCTCCCAGTGCCCGGGAACGCCCCGAACATGATCGTGGGTTTCACCATAGCCGTCCAAAGCAACATTCAAGTAGAGATCCAGCTCGGGATGAGAATTCAATGCGGTATCGACTATCTCGTACACCCGCGCCTTTACCAATCCGTTAGTAGGAATTATCAAGCGGCGTACGCCATTATTTCGCACGAACATGTCGATGATTGCCGATGCGTCGTGACGCAGAGTCGGCTCGCCGCCCGAAAGCCACAAGTCGGTTATGGGCGGCATCGTCCGCGAGGCTTTCTCGATCTGCTCAAAAGTCATATCGCCCGGTCG
>JAWWPL010000150.1:0-7987 GCA_033850605.1 Blastocatellia bacterium
CGCCTGATAAGAGCCGGGAACAAGCAGGAACCCGTTAGCATCGGGCTTGCGGGGAGCGAATCGCTGCCCGGTTCCGGTCCGCGTTTTTTGCGCGACTCTGCGTTGATAGAAATGAAGGCCGGCCCAGACACAGAGTGAGAGCACCGCCAGGATCACAATGGCCAGCAAGAGGTTCATGAAGGGCGAACGGCGACCTCCATCTTCAGTATAGACCAGCGACTTATAGGGTTTAGGCGACGATTCTTCCTCCGACTCTCCCCGTTCCCGTAGTGTGCGAGCGTACTCGTCCATCGCCAGATCTTCGTCATAGCCAATGAACTTGGCATAGGCGCGAATGAAACTGCGATTAAAAATGCCGCCCGGCAGGCGTCGATAATCATCCGACTCGATGGCTTCCAGATAACGCATCGAGATGCGGGTCTGTTCTGAGATATCGCGTAGAGCAATCCCTCGCGCCTCGCGTGCGAGTCGCAATTTTTCTCCGATGCTTTCAGCCATTTTCAGTCGAGCCGGCGTTCAGACAACGCTGATTATGTGAAGGAGTGGAACAGCCTCAAAAATGAACAAGTGCCCTTCCCTCGGGAACCCCACAGGCACCATCAAGCTGTTCATTGGCCGCACTATAGCGCCCGCTTGTAAACGTTGTCAAACTTTATTGATTTCGAACCTGACCTGTCTTGATTCTTATCGCTCAGGGTGGTAGCTTGATTCGTTCGCAAAAACCAATCTGCTTTGTTTTTAACTTCTACAATCTTGAAAAGTGAGGACTGACGGAGATGTCTCTTGAAGCACTCGGAATGGTCGAGACCAAAGGCTTTGTCGGCGCTGTCGAAGCGGCTGATGCAATGGTCAAAGCAGCCAACGTGCAACTGTTGGGTAAGGAATACATCGGCGCCGGGTATGTGACGGTGTTTGTGCGGGGAGATGTGGGCGCCGTGAAGGCGGCGACAGACGCCGGCGCAGCAGCCGCCCGACGCGTCGGCGAATTGATCAGCGTACACGTTATCCCGCGCCCGCATGCCGAGGTCGAGCGCGTGCTGCCGGTCGATGGCCGCACCGGATTCAGTCCTGACGAATCATCGCAGTTGGCGGGTGGGGCGCGCGGCCAGTTGGGCCAGGGCGAGGCAAACCGCTCGTTAACTGCCAGAGAGAGCGCCCGAGAAAGAGCCAAGTAAAGCATTGCCGATTTTTGAAATGTAGAACAGGCTGCCAGCCTGTTCCATGTTCCGAAGTACTGATTTGAACAGGCTGCCAGCCTGTTCTACATGCAATCGGCAATCGACAATCGGGAGGTTCGTCATGTCGGCCGACAAAGATTTAATTTCCGTGCAGCAGGCGCGCGATCTGGTCGAAGCCGCGCATCGCGCACAAGCAGAGTTGGCACGCTTCGACCAGGCGAAGATCAATCATATCTGTGAAGCGATGGCCCGCGCCGCGTTGCGCGAATCTCCTCGCGTCGCCGCTCTGGCGGTCGAAGAGACCGGTTATGGTGTCGCGGCCGACAAGCAGGAAAAGAACCGCTTTGCCGCCGAAGATGTTTGGAATTATTTCAAGAACCTGCGTACCGTCGGCGTAGTTTCAGAAACAAAAGATGTCGTTGAGATCGCCAGTCCCCGCGGCGTGGTGGCCGGCATTATTCCCTCCACCAATCCCACATCCACCGCAATTTTTAAGATTCTGATTGCGGTGAAGTCACGCAATGCAATTGTGCTCTCGCCGCATCCTTCCGCGGCTCGCTGTATCAACGAAACCGTTAAGGCGATGCGCGAAGCGGGAGTGAAAGCAGGATTACCTGCCGATGCGATCGGATGCATGACAACCGCGACGATCGAAGGCACCGAAGCGCTGATGAAGCACAAGATGACCGCCGTGATTCTGGCGACCGGAGGCATCGGCCTGGTGCGTGCGGCTTATTCATCGGGCAAGCCGGCTTTTGGGGTCGGTCCCGGCAATGTGCCGGTATTTGTCGAACGCAGTGCTGATGTGCCGAAGGCCGTGCAGGATATTTTGACCGGCAAGTGTTTTGACAACGGAACGATCTGCGCTTCAGAACAGGCCGTCGTCGTTGACGCGCCCATTGAAATGGCGGTGCGCGAACAATTCAAGGTTCAGGGTGGTTACTTCGTCAGCCAGTCAGAAGCGGATCAATTGGCGAAAGTTGTCACTACTCCGCAGAGAGGTTTGAATCCCGGCATCGTCGGCCGGTCAGTCGAGGTCATTGCGAAAATGGCTGGTATCACTGTACCGCCGGGAACTCGTTGTCTATTGGCGGAGGTCGCCGGTGTGGGCCGCGAGTATCCGCTGTCCATGGAAAAGCTCTCGCCGATTCTGGCGTTCTATGTTGAAGACGGACTCGAACGCGGGGCGGCACGATGCAACGAGATCCTGCACTATGGCGGCATGGGTCACACTGCGGGCATCCATACTCGCTCGCGCGAAGCCGCCGTGCATTACGGCAACGAGATGCCGGCCTCTCGGATCACGGTCAATACGCCGACTACGCATGGAGCGATCGGTTTTTCGACGGCGCTGCCGCCATCGATGACGCTCGGTTGCGGATCATGGGGCGGCAATGTGACGTCCGACAATGTCTCGCCATTGCATTTGATGGACATCAAACGAGTCGCATTTGAAACGCGCCCGGTGCAAAGCAAGCGTCCCGCAACAGCGGCCCAGTCTGCGGCCCAATCTGCGGCGATGCCACAGCCGTCCGCGGCAGTTCGTGCTACTCCGGCAGCGACCGCATCGAGTGGTGCCGCAACTCCGAAGGTCAGCCGGCAGGAAATTGCTGCCATCGTCGATCGCTTCCTGGCAAATCGACCTGAATCAGTTCCGCCGCCCGCGACGTCTCGGCCTGATCATTCCGGCCATTCCGGCTCAGGCAATGGTGGCGGGGCGCGCGAGCAGGCGAACGCTCCCTCGCAGTCTGCGACAAGCGCGCGGAAGGCGGCTGAGTTTGTCAGCGAAGACGATGTGAAGCGGGCAATTGAAAAAGGAGAGAAGATTTTCGTCGGCCCTCGTACCATCATTACACCTTCAGCTCGAGACATTGGCGATCCGGCGGAGGTGTTCGCCAAAGCTTAGTTGGTTTCAAGTTTCAGGTTTAAGGTTTCAAGTTGAAACCGTGACGCTGCGAAACTTGAAATTTTGAAACCTGAAACCTGAATTATGTTTTTAGGCAAAGTCGTCGGCACAGTCTGGTCAACCAAGAAGTCGCCCGATCTCGAGGGCGTCCGTTTTCTCGTCGTCCATCCGTACGATCTGGATCATGAGCCCACAAAAAATGTAGTCGTGGTGGCCGACCGCCTCGGCGCCGGCCCGGGAGAGACCGTGATGTGCGCCTATGGCAAAGCTGCGCGTACGGCGATTGGTAACCAGGATATGTCGATCGAGGCCGCTGTCGTTGGCATCGTCGATCGGGTTGATCTAGTCGACAGCGAGTCCGAAGATCTGCGCGAGGCCGCAGCCGCCCTGGGCCGGGACAACGGACGCCGTTGAGCAGAAGCCTGCTAAGGAATTAGCCGCGAAAAGGCACAGAAGGCACAAAAAGCTAGGTTGTTTGATTGATTCGCCGCGCACACCTTCAAAATCGGAGCGGTACAGAACCGGGAGCGGTAGCGACCGGGTCAAAGACTCAACGAACCACCTGGTTGAATGGCTGGATCCCGTCGCTACCGCTCCGGGTTTTGTACCAACTCTTTGCGTCTCTTGTGCTTTTTTGTGGCTAGTCTTTCGAACGAACTTAGCAACCGATCATGGCTAACGAAGAGCTGATCTATCGTATCACTCGCGCAATCTACGCGCGCCTCGGCTCGGCTGCTGATGAGGGCACCGTCGAGCAACTGGTTACCGACATCTATCAGACGGTCGAACCCGCGCTGTTTAAGAACGGCTCAGGCTTAACTTCGATTTCGAGTGCCGACTCGTCTTTCGGCGAGGCCGCCACCCGCGAAGGGGCGTCCGACCGTCTCATTGTCTCGGTTTTTGGAATGGATCATCCGGGAATTGTGGCGGGCGTCGCCCAAATTCTGGCCGAGGCAGGTTGCAGTATCGTCGACATAAATCAAACGGTCGTGCAGAGAAAGTTTGCCATGGTGATCATTGCCAATACGTCGCGTTCGCAATTGTCGGTGACGGAGCTGAAGGACCGACTCCGCTCAGAGGGCGAGAAACTTGGCGTGCACATCTATGCCCAGCGTGAAGACTTGTTCAATGCCATGCATCGGGTCTAGTCATTGCCGATTTTCGATTTCCAATTGTCAATTGGTTGAGTTCTTTAGGGTGTGCAGTTGCCGGCAAATTTGTGATTGAACCAATTATTGAGAGAATGAGATCAAAATGAGATCCAGTAATACCGCATTTCCAAATTGGCAATTGGCAATCGACAATCGACAATAACTCCATGCAACCAGAAATCTCAACTCGATGTTCGTCGTGCGGCGCGGCGGTTCGCGAACCGGCCATGTTCTGTCCTGAATGTGGCAAGCCTATGACACCCAACTCCGCAGAAATATCCGCCGCGGTGGATGAACCTGCCAAGACCGTGGCCATACACACACAAGGCGTTGCGGATCAGGATGCGCAAATATCTCCGGCGCCTGCTGTTGCCGCAGAACCCGAGATGCGGGCAAACAAATCAGACAGGCCGTCGGAGCTGGGCTCACCACACGGCGCGCGAGAACGAACCAGAGCGGGATTGCAGCGAGCTTCCAGCGTCGCGCGCGGCGCGTTTGAAGACAATGTGAAGCGCGTGGAAAAAATTCATCACGTTTCCACTGCCATGATTGAGGAAGCTCATTACGATTCGAGCCTGCGCTTTGTGCTGGTTGCGCTGGGCCTGTTTGTTGTCTTCTTAGTTCTGCTGGTGCTCAGTAAGGTGATGGGATAAACCCCGTTTCAAGTTTCAAGTTTAAGGTTTCAAGTTTTCTTCCGCGCGTGTCTTTGTGTGGCCGTAGGCGCGAACTTGAAACCTGAAACTTTGAACCTGAAACTTGTTATGGAATACACCCAGGCCGAAATCCTGCAAACCGTGCGCATGACCGAGATGGAACATCTCGATATTCGCACAGTCACGCTCGGCCTGAGCTTGCGCGATTGCGCGACCGATTCGATCCAGGGCGTCTCCGAACGCGTGCGCGAGAAGATCGGAAGGACGGCGGGACGGCTGGTTAGTACGGTTGACGAGATCGGCCAGGAGATCGGAATTCGGGTCGCCAACAAACGCATCTCGGTAACGCCGGTATCGATTTTGACCGAGGGCGCGGCGGGCAATCCAGTCGATCTGGGCCGGGCGATTGATGAGACCGCGGCCGCCGTGGGAGTGGATTTCGTCGGCGGATACTCAGCCCTGGTGCACAAAGGCTTTACCCACAAAGAGAGCGAGTTCGTCGATTCGATTCCGGAAGCGTTGTCCGTTACTGAGCGGCTCTGCTCATCACTTAACGTCGCAACCACTCGCGCGGGAATCAACATGGATGCAGTTGCCCGGGTGGGTCGCCTGATCAAAGAGGCCGCTGAACTTACCCGCGAACGTTCCGGACTGGCTTGCGCCAAGTTTGTTTGTTTTGCCAACGCCGTTGAAGACAATCCATTTATGGCCGGCGCGTTTCACGGCATCGGCGAGCCCGAAGCTGTTTTAAATGTCGGCGTGTCCGGGCCCGGCGTAGTCAATCATGCGCTGCAGCAGGCGCCAAAGGATCTGCCTCTGCATGAACTCGCCGAAATCATCAAGAAGCTTTCATTCAAGCTGGCGCGCGCCGGAGAGTTGGTTGGTCGCGAGGCCGCGCGCCGTCTGGGCATCCCGTTCGGCATCATCGATCTGTCGCTGGCGCCGACGCCGGTGCCCGGCGACTCAGTCGCGAACATCATCGAAGCGATGGGTTTCGAACGTGCCGGCGCGCATGGCACCACCGCGGCGCTGGCGTTGTTAACCGATGCCGTCAAGAAAGGCGGTGCCATGGCCAGCAACTCGGTCGGCGGCATGAGCGGCGCCTTCATTCCAGTTTCCGAAGACGCGGGCATGATCGAAGCTGCGCGCGTGGGTGCTTTGACGCTCGAAAAGTTGGAAGCCTGGACCAGTGTGTGTTCGGTCGGCATCGACATGGTGGCCGTGCCGGGCTCGACTTCAGCCGAGACGATCGCCGCGATCATCGCGGATGAAATGGCGATCGGCGTGATGAATAACAAGACGACCGCCGTGCGCATCATTCCGGTGCCGGGTCGTGACGTGGGCGAGATGGTCGAGTTCGGCGGCCTGCTGGGGAGCGCCCCGATCATGGCGGTGAATCGTTTCTCTTCTGATCAGTTCATTCGCCGCGGCGGCCGAATTCCGGCGCCAGTGCATTCGCTGCGGAACTAAATCTTCTTAGCGCCTTTCGTTTTTCTTTGCGCCTTTGCGTGAAACTGACTGAGAGGCGTGGTTTAGTTTCTCGCAAAGGCGCAAAGCGGGACCGAAGGCGCAAAGAAGAACACGGTCCTGCTGGCAATTCGATCAAAAACCAACTAACCTTAGCGCCTCAACAGAAGGTGAACATATGGAACGTGAAGCCCTGGGATTAATCGAATGTCGTGGTCTGGTAGCGATGATTGAAGCTGCTGACGCGGCCGTGAAGTCAGCGAACGTCGTGCTGGTCGGCTGGGAAAAGATCGATGCCGGTTTGGTAACCGCGATCGTTCGCGGTGAAGTAGGGGCCGTCAAGGCTGCGGTGGAATCAGGCGCTGCTGCCGGCCGCCGCGTCGGCGAAGTCATTGCCACTCATGTGATCCCGCGTCCTCATTCAGAAGTCGACCAGGCAATACCAGTCCTGCATACGGGCAAAACCACTCGCAAGAAGATCAGCGGCTCAGTGCATGGGAGATGAATGTTAGCGAGCTATGGCCGAGTGCCCAACTTATCAAAATTTATCATCCTTTTCACGTTATCAGAGCGGAGTGCATAGCCGACGCCGTAACCGGAGGCCTTGTTACGACTCACTACCAACTCCACTAATTCCTCCTTGCTAGCAACTCCCAGCACCGTTTTGAGGGTTTCGAATTGGCTATGCGATTCTGCTCGCCCGAAGATCTTAAAGGCAGAACCGTAACGACTCGCAAGCACCGTGCTAGGAAACCAGTAGAAGAAACTACTACTGTTAACTAAACTCCGTAGATAAAGTAGAAAGTCGGCTTCCATCAGTTCCTGGAACGTAATGTCTCCATTAGAAGCCCGTTCACGAAGCAGCGAAGTCGACTTGGCCCCAGCGCTATCACCGTCTATGGAGTGAGGGTAGTAACAAAACTCTGTGAAGGTTACATATCCTTGATATTCGGCTGAGGTGCCTCCGTCAAAATATTCTCGACTCAAGAACAGGTTAACGATTTCAAACCTCTGATTCTTGATCAATGCTGCAATGAGGTAGAGAAACATTTCGCGGAGGATGAAACGAAAATTATCGGCTAGCGAATCAAACCCGGAAGTGCCTTTCGGTGGATTTCTAAATTCAAGTAGGCCCTCGAAAAAACTGAAAACCTTCTCATATATCTGGCGATCATCTACGTAAAGGCTGAGGAACAAGATGAAATCAATAAACTCGTCTCGATAAGGCAGAAATCGGTGAATACTGGATAACACCTTCTCACCGAACGGTACTTCATACTCGTCCGTTGTGAATCTAAAGTCGGCAAGAGCGATCTCGAAGCTCCTTAGATAATCAGCTACTAGACCCGTAACGGTTGGTTTTCCCTTGAAAACTGCGTCTTTCAACATTTTCAGCTTAGAACCAGTCCGCGTTGAAATGCGGTCGTTCTCTTGTAAAAAGGAAGGTGGTTTGCCGAGAGCGGGTTCTTGATATAGAGGCTTATCGAAGATGTTCCTTAGCAGCGCCTCGTAGTTCTCGGCGAGTTTTTCTTCGCTCGAGAAGTCGATGAAGATCCTGCTCTTCATAAACGTTGGCAAGTATGGTTCTCCATCTTCATGGAACTCGGTCACTATCGGAATGAATTTCTTTTG